>JAFMJX010000022.1 GCA_017853235.1 Chitinophagaceae bacterium
ACGTGCTTCTTCGCTATCATAAGGAATACCACTTACCATTAACATAGAACCTAGGTTGGCAAAACCTAAACCAAGTGTACGGTAATCGTATGATAATTGTGCTACTTCTTTAGATGGGAATTGTGCCATTAACACAGAAATTTCTAATACGGTAGTCCATAATCTAGAAGTATATTCAAATCCTACAACATCAAAGCTGTTATCTTCTTCATTGAAGAATTTACGCAAATTGATAGAAGCTAAGTTACATGCAGTGTTATCCAAGAACATGTATTCAGAACATGGGTTAGACGCATTGATACGTCCACCTTTAGGACAAGTATGCCATTCATTGATAGTGGTATCATATTGTGTACCAGGATCTGCACAACGCCATGCAGCATTTGCGATTTGATCCCAAACTTCACGAGCCGGAATGGACTTCATCACACGACCATCGGTACGTGCTTTTAATTCCCAATTTCCATTTTCGGACAATGCTTTAAAAAAGCTGTTAGGAATACGAACTGAGTTGTTGGAGTTTTGTCCAGAAACAGTTGCATATGCTTCTCCTTCATATCCATTATCATAACCAGCCGCTACTAAAGCCGCTACTTTATCTTCTTCTTGTACTTTCCAATTGATGAACTCTAACACTTCAGGATGATCTAAATCCAAACAAACCATCTTTGCAGCACGACGAGTGGTACCACCACTTTTAATAGCTCCTGCAGCACGATCTCCAATTTTCAAGAAACTCATTAAACCACTAGAAGAACCACCACCGCTTAATTTTTCATTCGCACCACGAATTTGAGAAAAGTTAGTGCCTACCCCAGAACCATATTTAAAAATTCTAGCTTCACGTGTCCATAAATCCATGATGCCACCCTCGTTCACTAAATCATCACTCACACTTAAGATAAAACATGCGTGAGGTTGTGGACGTTCGTAAGCACTTGTTGATCTTTTTAATTGTTTGTCTAAAGGATCTACATAATAGTGTCCTTGTGCACCCCCAGTGATGCCATAACTTTCATGCAAGCCTGTATTAAACCATTGTGGTGAATTTGGAACACAAGCTTGGTTTAAAATACTATATACTAATTCTTCATAGAATACTTGAGCATCTTGTGCAGTGGCAAAATATCCATAACGTTCTCCCCACACTCTCCAACAATTCGCCATACGATGTGCGACTTGCTTCACAGTTGTTTCACGACCTAAGGAACCATCTGGTTGAGGAACACCCGCTTTTCTAAAATATTTTTGCGCTAAAATATCTGTTGCAATCTGACTCCATTGCTTAGGCACTTCCACATTGGTCATTTCAAATACTTTTTCACCGTTTGGATTTTTAATCACACTATCACGGTAGTCGTATTCGAATTGATCAAAAGGAGAAACATTGTCCTTTGTGAAGCGGCGCTTAAACTGTAAGCCTTTTTTTGTTTTGGGAGTAGTTGCCATGTTCTTATTCTATTTTTCTGTGGGTGGTTAAAGGTCCCTATAGGCCTTTTTTCAAAAACCTTGATGGGTATACGAAAATATCCTTTGAGATTGATAAATCCTTCATGGAAATATCAACAGCTGTGGAAAATAAATGTGAACAATTACAAAGCCTTTATCCCAGTTGATTTGTACGATTTATCCCCAGCCAATGTTAGTTTCTGCGAAAAAAAAACCTTGGAATATCGGAATTTTTTGTAATAAAGAGGAAACATCCCTTTTATAGCAGTAAAATCAATATTTTTGACAAATAATAAAAAATATTGCACCTTACACCTGCTTCACCAATGAGTATAAAAATCTACAATATTATTTCGCAGGCAAAATCAAAAGGCCAAAAAGCATTTGCAGTTTTAATTGATCCCGATAAGATCCAGGACGAAAGTTTAATGCAAACAATACAAGTGGCTGTAAGTGCCCAAGTAGATTATTTTTTTGTGGGTGGAAGTTTAGTGGTTACTGATACCTTAGATCATGTTGTTGACATCATTAAAAAAAATTGCAGCATTCCGGTAATTCTATTCCCTGGATCTCCAGATCAAATCACACCAAAAGCAGACGCATTATTATATCTGTCTTTAATTTCTGGACGAAATGCTGAATTATTAATTGGACAACATGTTATAAGTGCTCCATTTGTAAAACAAAGTGGCTTGGAGTTAATGCCAGTAGGTTATATGTTAATTGACGGAGGCGTTCCTACCACTGTTTCCTATATTTCAAACACAAATCCTATTCCTTCCAATAAAAGTGATATTGCATTATGTACTGCAATGGCGGGGGAAATGTTAGGTCTTAAATTGATTTACATGGATGCAGGAAGCGGTGCTCAAAAAGCCATTCCAACTGCCATGATTCAACAAGTTGCAAAACATATATCAATTCCTTTGATTATTGGAGGCGGCATTACCACCCCTGAAAAAGCGAAAGAAAATTGTAGTGCAGGTGCCGATATTATTGTAGTAGGAAATGCCGTTGAAAAAGATCCTTCTTTAATTACTGCTATTGCGAAAGCGATACATAGCTTAAACTCCTAATAGATTCCTCTTACTCAAAAAGATACTTTTTACAATTCTTGTATTTTATAAAAGTATTTTTAGAAACTCATCATCTCTTTAAATTTCACCGTTTGCCTGCGGCTGATTTCAATTTTTTCTCCCCCTTTTAATTCAACCAATAAGCCGCCATTAAAATAAGGCTCTATTTTTTCAATCCAATGTAAATTGATGATGTGTTTGCGATTGGCTCTAAAAAAGACATGCTCATCCAATCTGTCTTCCAATGCATTTAATGATTTTAAAATAAGTGGCTTATTTGTAGAGAAATATACTTTAGCATAGTTTCCTACACTTTCAAACAATCTGATATCTGCCAATTTCACAAACCAGCAGCGTTCTCCATCTTTCACAAATACCTGATCTGTTTCGGTTAAAGGGCCACGATTTACACCTAATAAACTAGCTTGTTCTAATTGTATTTCGTTTTGTAATTTTTGTATGGCGTCAGTCAAACGCTTTGGATCTATTGGCTTTAACAAATAATCCAACGCATTCACTTCAAAAGCTTTTAATGCGAACTCATCATAGGCTGTTGTAAAAATAACGCGGGGTGCTTTTTCTAATTCGGCCAATAAATCAAATCCAGTTTTACCTGGCATTTGAATGTCTAAAAAAATAAGATCAGGGCGAGCAGATTCGATTTTTTCAATGCCTTCCTCCACGCCGCTTGCTTCATCTATTATGGAGATATCAGCATGTTGTTCTAATAATTTTTTTAACTCATTTCTGGCTAATCTTTCATCGTCAATAATAATCGCTTTTATGGGCATACTCACAATTTTTATGGGGTTGAAATAGGAATAATTAGTTGCGCTATCACTTGAAAAGGTTGGTATTGTTTAATTTCAAATTCAGCTTGGCCTTTGTATAATATATTTAATCTTTCACGTGTACTTTGCAGCCCAAAACCATCTTGTTCGTTGGGATTTAAATGACCCGTGTTTTGCACTTGTAACACATGTTTGTTATGCTCGTATTTTGAAATGATTTTAATTAAACAATTGCCTGGCTGCTTATTTAAACCATGTTTGATAGCATTTTCAACCAATGTTTGCAACATCATTGGTGGCACTTGATTTCGTAAAGTATTTTCATCTACTGCATATTCCACTTCTAATCTGTCTGCAAAACGAATGTATTCTAGTGCTAAATAATCTTTTACAATACTTAATTCTTTTTCCAGGGTAGTCACTTCCACTTTATCTACTTGAATACTACTTCTTAAAATATTGCTCAATTCGGTGATTGCTTGACGTGATCTTGCTGGATTTTCATCTACTAATGCTCTAATACTGTTTAAGGCATTAAAAATAAAATGTGGATTAATTTGCGACTTGATCGTTTTTAATTGTAATTCCTTGATCATATTTTCTAATTTCACTTTTTTAATTTCTTCCGTATTGGTGAATTCAATATAGTGCCAAAGAATATATATTGATACCCATACCAAAATGATGGGTGTGTCAAAAACCATACTTACAAAAAATCGTTTTTCTAAGTTTAGCTTTCTACCATTATCATATAAATGCAAAACTTCAATTAAGTAGCTTGTTAAAAAGCTATATAAGCTTGCAAATACAAAAATGGATGTAATTAATTTCCACCAATTATAAGATGCCAGTGGTGGGCGTAATGAAAAAAAGATGATTGTTTTTCGCAACAAATGGGTCATTAACATACCCATTAAAATGCTCACTAATAAACGTGGATAATAAATGGAACTTAATTTACGATCCAAGACATTGCTGAAAAAAATAATGGTCAAGCCATAACTAAACCAGCCTGTAATTTGACAAACCCAGTAGATGGAATGATTCTTTTTCATGTACTCAAATTTAATCTTATTTGAGGGCCATTAGGCGAATCTTTTGGATGAATGGGAACATGTTTGGGTATACGGCAAAATACTAAGTCAAAAGCTTTTGAACTTTTGCCTTATTTTTATGTTATTAACTTACTTTTACATTACAATTTTGTTTCATGAATTTAGCCGCAGGGCCCCTTTTAAATCAAATTAATCACCCTGACGATCTTAAAAAGATGTCAAGGGAGCAACTGCATCAGGTTTGTGATGAATTAAGGCAATACATCATTGACATTGTAAGTGTACATGGTGGCCATTTTGCAGCGAGTCTTGGCGTGGTAGAATTGAGTGTAGCCCTGCATTACGTATACAACACGCCCTATGATCAATTGGTCTGGGATGTTGGTCATCAAGCATATGGACATAAAATTTTAACTGGACGTAGGGATCAATTTGCGACCAATCGTAAATATAAAGGATTGAGTGGTTTCCCTAAAAGAAGTGAAAGCGAGTTTGACACTTTTGGGGTGGGCCATAGCTCTACTTCTATTTCAGCTGCTTTAGGAATGGCAATGGCAGCAAAATACAAGGGTGAAAATCGAAAATCTGTTGCAATCATTGGGGATGGTTCAATGACCGCTGGGATGGCTTTTGAAGCCATGAACCACGCTGGGGTAGCCGATAGCGATGTATTAATTATTTTGAATGATAATAATATGAGCATTGACCCTAATGTGGGGGCATTGCGAGAATATTTAACCGACATAAGTACTTCTCCTACCTATAATAAAGTAAGAGATGAAATTTGGTCTTTGATGGGTAAGCTTCCAGTAGGCAAATCTTTTACCCGACAAATGGCCTCTAAATTAGAAGCGAGCTTAAAAGGGGTCGTATCTAAAAGCAGTAATTTATTTGAAGCTTTACAACTCAGGTATTTTGGACCTATTGACGGACATAATATTGCCAACTTAGTAGATACTTTAAAGGATTTGAAAGAAATCCCAGGACCAAAATTATTACATATCATCACAGTTAAAGGAAAAGGATATGCCTTAGCCGAAAAAGACCAAACCAAATGGCATGCACCTGGTTTGTTTGACAAATTAACTGGTGAGATTATCAAGAAAAAAGTAGAAACACCACAACCACCTAAATACCAAGATGTTTTTGGACACAGTATTGTTGAATTAGCTAAAGTGAACCCCTCCATCATGGGTGTTACTCCTGCAATGCCAAGTGGATCTTCCCTTAAAATCATGATGGATGCAATGCCCGATCGTGCATTTGATGTTGGTATTTGCGAACAACATGCAGTGACCTTAAGTGCAGGTTTAGCAACACAAGGCATCAAAGTGTTTTGCAACATTTATTCGTCTTTCATGCAACGTGCCTATGATCAAGTGATTCATGATGTGGCTTTACAAAAATTACCTGTAGTATTTTGTTTGGATCGCGCAGGTTTAGTAGGAGAAGATGGCCCAACACATCATGGCTGTTATGATATTGCCTATTTTAGATGCATCCCAAATATGATTGTATCGGCTCCAATGAATGAACAAGAATTGCGCAACCTTATGTATACCGCGCAATTACCTGAAACTAATTTTCCTTTTGCCATTCGTTATCCTAGAGGAGAAGGTGTCATGGTAGACTGGCAAAAACCTTTCGAAAAAATTGAAATTGGTAAAGGTCGAAAATTAAAAGATGGGAAAGAAGTTGCCATTTTAAGCTTTGGGCATCCTGGAAATTTTGCACAAACTGCCATCCGAAATTTACGCAACGAAAATATCGATCCTGCTCATTATGATATTCGTTTTGTAAAGCCATTGGATACCGATTTGTTACACGAAGTTTTTCAACGATATTCCATGATCGTCACCGTAGAAGACGCCACAGTAGTAGGCGGATTTGGTTCTTCTATTTTAGAATTCATGAACGAGCATCAATACAAAGCCAATGTAAAAGTGTTAGGGATTCCAGATACAATTGTAGAACATGGAACCTTAAAAGAATTACAACATGAATGTCACTATGATGCTCATGCTATTGCCGATGCAGTAAAAGATTTGTTAGGCAAAAAAATAGTTGCTGAAGTATAGCTGTATCATATTGCAAGAAAACTTTCTAGAGTACATAAAATTGAGCTGCGTTAACATGAAACACTTTTTCTTGCTCCTCCTTTGTCAATATTTTTTCTAGCACTTCTCTATAAGTCCCCATTGTTTTTTTATAATCACTAGCCAACAAAGCCACTGGCCAATCACCTCCACAAACGCATCTATTAGCTCCAAAATGATGTATCGCAAACTCAATACAGGATTGGATATCAGCGGCTACCCATGCGTTCCCCTTTTTTACCTGAGTTCCTAATCCAGAAATTTTTGCATACACATTGGGGAAAGCACTTATTTGTTTCATTAAACTATTCCATTCAGGAAATAAATGAACATCCGAAATAGGCGGATTCATTAAATGATCCAACATTAAATTCAAACTTGGAATTTTTTGTGCAATATGAATAGCAGCTTTTAAATGTGAGGCTTTAACCCCTACTATTTCATAATGTAATTGATGATCTGCTAAAATTTGCAAACTTTGTAAAACTGGAGGCTGTAATAACCAGTGTTCATCGGGTTCGTCATGTATTAAATGTCGCACCCCCTTAAAATAATTTTTGTATAAACCGTTTTTTTGAAAAATTTCAATTTGTTTTAGAGTCGCGTCCGGATCTAATAATGGAAGCCAACCAACAACCCCTCGTATCCAATCATGTTTTTGTGCCACCGCTAACATATACTCGGTTTCTTCAATGGTGTTAGCCGCTTGAACTAATATTGCTTGACTTACTCGCACTTCTTGCATACTTGGAAGCACTTCTTCTGCTAAATAGGTTCTTGCTAATAAGGAAGTGTTCCCTTTAAGCCAATCATATTGTACTTTTTCTAAATCCCAAATATGCAAGTGCGTATCAATAATGGGAATAGACATACCAAAAAGATTGTTTAATTTAAACTTGGATCAAAGTCGCCTTCGGCTAAAGGAAGGATAGGATCGTCATCTTTAAATGCATCCAAATTAGGCGTTTCATAAGAATCGAAAGTGTCTACGTGACCAGGTTCTAAATCGTCTTCTCTATTTTCATTCCATTCAATAATAAAGTTATTGCGTCCTTCTCCCACCAATAACTTCATATATTTTTGTTGAGATAATTCTAAAATGGATAAGAAAAAGAATAAGGCATGCACCCGATCCTGACACACATCAAATATTTTTTCAAATGCAACCGTCTTTCCTTCTTGTACTGTCTTAAGTAAATAATCTCTGGAAGCTTCCATGGTATAATTATACCTTACTACTGTATGAACTGGCCTGTTTTGACGTTCTTGTAATCGAGTCATTACTTTTTCAAATGACTTCATCAATTTAAAAAGAGTGACAGTTTGAAGTTCAGTTCCCTCTGCAGCTTCCTCTCCCACTTTAGACATTTCATGTTGAATGTTACCACGTTTTTGCATTAACATTCTTAAAGCTTCCATATCTGCCATTTGAGCGGCAGCTTCTTTGAATTTTTTGTATTCTAAGATTTTATCAATCAATTCTTGTCTAGGGTCAATTTCATTTCCTAAAGCATCCAATTCCTTGCGTGGTAATAATAATTTTGCCTTAATTCGCATTAAAGTGGAAACGAATAAAATAAACTCGCTACTTAATTCAATATTTAATTTTTCTTGGTGATGAATGAAATCCAAAAAATCATTGATGATTTTGGTAATTTGGATATTGTAAATATCCATTTCATCGCGTTCGATAAAGAATAATAATAAGTCAAAAGGACCCTCAAATTGGTCCACTTTAATAGAATAATTAGTTAACTGGTTCATTCCTACAAAGAAAAGGAATCGTTATTAATTTCAGGTTAATTCAGGAAGTATTTATCCACTTTTATCCAAATTATTAGCATCTTTGCCCCAAATTTAAAGGCATGAATAAGAAGTTGATTGACTGGGGTATTTTCATTTTACTTTCTATTATTTGGGGGAGCTCGTTTTTACTCATGAAAATTGGCATGAAAGAAGGTTCAGTTCAGTTAAGCCCTTACCAGGTAGCTTCCTTAAGAATGATTTTTGCAGGTTTGGTTTTGGTCCCATTTGCTTTTAAAGCTTTTCAACAAATACCTAAGGAAAAACTAGGCATTGTAATATTATCTGGAGTGATTGGCAATTTTATTCCTGCCTATTTATTCTGTATTGCAGAAACAAAAATTGATAGCGCTTTAGCAGGAATTTTAAATTCATTGACCCCTTTATTTACCATTTTAGTGGGTATTATTTTTTTTAAGATTCCATCCAATGGGCAAAAAATTTTAGGCGTCTTATTGGGATTGATAGGATTATGCTTATCGGTGATAGCTGGCAAAACCTTACACTTTGAAAATTTCTCTTATAGTTTTTTCATTATGTTAGCTACCATATGTTATGGATTAAATGTGAATATGGTGGGTAAGAATATGCAAAATATTAGTGCCATCAATATTGCCAGTATCGCTTTTAGTTTTTCTATTATTCCCGGCTTGGTCATACTATACTATACAGGATATTTTCATTACGATTTTAATAGTGGAGAAATATTGCAAGCCACTTTAGCAGGAGGAACTTTAGGTGTGATAAATACTTCTTTGGCTTCTATTTTATTTTACATGTTAGTGAAACGGTCAGGAATTATATTTGCTTCAACTGTAACTTATGCGATACCATTTGTATCGCTAGCTATGGGATTGCTGTATCATGAAGCCATTCATCCTTTACGTATCGTTGGATTGGCGATAATATTAATTGGCGTTTATATTGTCAATAAAAGAAACGATTCAGTAAACTCTTAATTAAGAATTTTTTATTTCAAGAACTATATTAAAAATAAAAAAGGACCAAGTAATGAATTACTTGGTCCTTTTTTATATAATTTTTTGATGACTTATGAGTTATGTATAAAAACATCAAATTAAACAGTCATGATTTCTTTTTCTTTTGCTTCTAAATGTTTATCCACTAATGCGATATGCTTATCGGTTAAACCTTGTATTGAATCTTCTGCCCCTTTGCAAATATCTTCACTCATTCCATCCTTTTGCAATTTCTTTACTTGTTCAATATGTTCACGTCTAATATTACGAATGGCAATTTTGCTTTGCTCTCCTTCTCCACTCGCTTTTTTAAATAATTCTCGGCGACGCTCTTCGGTTAAAGGAGGCATAAACAATCTGATGTTTACCCCATCATTTTGAGGTGTAATGCCAATATTTGCAGCCATGATAGCTCTTTCAATTAACGCTAACATACTTTTTTCCCAGGGTTGAATACTTATAGTTCTGCTATCTAAAACCTGAACATTAGCTACTTGACTTATTGGAGTAGGTGCACCATAATAGTCTACATTGATGCCCTCTAAAATAGAAGGTGTTGCCTTACCAGCTCTAATTTTAGACAATTCAATTTCTAAGTGATTAATCGCCTTTTTCATGCCGTTTTCGGCGTCACTGCTGATTTTTTGTAATTCGTCCGACATATTTGAATTATTTGAGTAGACAAAGCTACGCAAAACATAGAAATCCACATGAGACTTTTTTTATACCCATTTTTTAAATAAATGATGCCAAATTAGGCTTTGAATTCTATCTTTGTTGCTCATTGATATACAAAATTATGGCAGCTGCAGACTTAATAAAAATCGCTTCTCAAGTTCGTAGAGATATAGTTAGAATGGTTCATGCACAACAAAGTGGCCACCCAGGTGGATCATTAGGTTGCACCGATTTTCTAACAGCACTTTATTTTGATGTTTTAAAACACAATCCCAGTTTTTCAATGGATGGTAAAGGTGAAGATCTTTTCTTTTTATCCAATGGACATATTTCACCTGTCTTTTACTCCGTATTAGCTAGATCTGGATATTTTGATGTCAAAGAATTAGCCACTTTTCGTAAACTAAACTCTCGCTTACAAGGTCACCCTACTACCCACGAACATTTACCTGGTATCCGAATTGCGAGCGGTTCTCTGGGACAAGGAATGAGCGTGGCCATTGGCGCAGCAATTACAAAAAAATATAATAAGGATAGTCAATTAGTATATTCTTTACATGGAGATGGCGAATTACAAGAAGGTCAAATTTGGGAATCTGTGATGTTTGCAGCACACAACAAAGTAGATAATTTAATTTCTACAATTGATGTGAATGGTCAACAAATTGATGGCCCTTTAAGCAAAGTATTATCATTAGACAGTTTGGAAGATAAATTCAAAGCATTTCATTGGACTGTTTTACATATGGACGGTCACAATATGGAACAAATTTTATCCACTTTAGCTCAAGCTAAATCATTAACTGGACAAGGTAAACCTATCTGTATTTTAATGAAAACCTCTATGGGTAAAGGCGTTGATTTTATGGAAGGCAGTCATGAGTGGCATGGTATTGCTCCAAACGATGAGCAACTTGCAAAAGCATTAGGTCAATTAGAAGAGACTTTGGGTGATTATTGATTTATTTGAGATTTTAAAAAAAAATAAAATCTCAAATAAATTCCTCTTTTTGATTTTTTCTACTTCTCATCATCACTATATCTCAAATAAATAATTCAATTAAATTTTTTCGTGTAATTGTTTGGCTGCTTTTTTTGCCGGTATCCATCCTGCCAACAGCGCTATGAATACAACTAGGCCTATAATTGCTAGATAATCTTCCCACATAGGTTTGATTGGATAATAATCAATCACGAAGGAATTCCCCTGCAATTTTATAAAATGAAAACGCATTTGTAAAGCGCAAAAAACAGAGGCTAAGGTGCCTCCAATAAAAGCGCCTATGAATGCCATTAAACCAGATAATAATAAAAATATTTTTTGAACATCCCAAGAGCTAGCTCCCATGGCATGAAGTACATGTATATCTTTTTTCTTTTCTAACACCAACATTGTTAAAGCACCTACTAAATTAAAAGAGGCTACTATCATGATCACTGCTAAAATGAAAAAAATGATCCACTTTTCCATTTGCATGATTTTGTACAGATCACTATTTTGTTGATATTTATTTTGAATTTGAACTTGATTGCCTAAAATTTTTGTCAAATTTTCAACTACTTGTTTTTCATCACCGGGTTGAATGGATAACTCTATGGCGGAAACTTCAGAAGGTGCAATGTCCAGTAAATACTGCGCAAAGGAGAAATTAGTAAACAAATATTGTTCATCAAATTCTTGTTGTATCGAAAAAGCGCCTGTTTGAGTCACAGACAAACTATTTAATTGATCTAATGAAGACAATTTTTTTCCTGATCTACTGATTGCAAACAATTGCATAGTATCCCCCAAAGCTTCTGTAAATAAGCCCAATTTTTGTTCCACACCTATACCCATAACAATATGTGGCTGGTCTTGATTCCCCAAAATAAATGCACCTCTTTTGATATAATGTACCACTTGATTAATAGAAGTGTAGTTGGTATCTACTCCTTTGATCATGACAACAGCTTGCTTTTCACCACGAACTAACAAAGCTCTATTTTCTACCACTTTACTCACTGCTAACACTCCTTTCATTTTTTGGATTTGTTGCATTTGGTCTTGAGAAACTTTGTAAAATTTTGCATTGGGATGAGTCACTCGAATATCAGCATAAAAATCACTATATAACCCTTTGACGACTTCTGTAAATCCATTAGAGACACTCAATACTGTGATGAGTGCCGCTGTTCCAATAGCAATTGCTAATACACTCACCCAAGCAATCATTTGAATTGCCTGAAAAGCATACTTGCCTCTAAAATAACGCCATGCAAATAAAAAATGCACTATAAATTTTTTAAAATCTCGTCCATTTTAAAAACATAATCCAAAGTGTCGTCTAAATAAAAATGTAACACTGGAATACGTCTTAATTGATGTTTCATGGCATCTGCCAAATGCTTTTTCACATCCCAAGCTTTCGCCTCTATTTTTTTGAAACAATCATGGGTGTCAGCTACCTGAAATAAGCTCAGGTAAATGCGGGCTTCTAGCAAATCGGGGGTCACTTTAACAGAAGATATTGAAACCATGCCTCCTTGTAAATGATTGAGTCCCAATTTTAAAAAGATATCATTGAGGGCTACTTGAATCGCCCCAGCTACTTGTTTTTGTCTTTTACCTTCTTCCATAATAATCAAAATCGTTGATTCGTTGTAAAATTAGTTACTTTGCTCATTATTCTGAGGGAATAGTTTGAATATGAAGAAATTTATTCGCATTATTAGTTATATCAAGGAATACAAGGCCTATATGGGCTGGTATAGCCTTTTTATCATTTTATCCATTGTTTTTAGCTTGTTTTCATTAAGCATGTTGGTGCCTTTTATGGACCTCATCTTTAATAGCAATGAATTGACGGGAGCGGCGAAAATTGCCACCTCGGCATCTGGAGGCAATCTAAAAGATATATTGTATGGATTTTTGCAAAGCACCATAGCCAATTATGGAAAAGTTCAGGCTTTGGGATGGATTTGTCTTGGTATTATTACCGCTGTGATTTTGAAGAATTTATTTCTCTATTTATCCTACTATTTTTTAGCCCCTATTAGAAATGCTGTCACCAGAAAGTATTCTAAATTATTGTATGATAAGATTTTAAAATTACCAATTGGATATTTTACCGAACAACGTAAGGGAGACATTTTAAGCAGGTCTTCCAATGATATTGCCGATTTAGAGAACTCTGTAATTGGCGCTTTAGAAGGCATTATAAAAGAGCCTTTAAATATTATTGGCATTTTAATTGTTCTATTTTTAATTAGTGTCAAGCTTACTTTATTTGTATTTGTTCTGCTACCATTAGCAGGTTTTATAGTGGGTCGTATTGGTAGGAGTTTAAAAAAACACACCAACAAAGCACAAATAAAATGGGGGGAAATCATGAGCCAAATGGAAGAAACTTTAACTGGCTTGAGAATTATTAAAGCATTTAATGCGGAACAAAGAGTGAAAAAAAGTTTCTTTGGGTTGGTAGATGATATTTTTCATATCAAGAATAAAATTTTATATCGTCGTGATTTAGCGTCCCCCGTTTCAGAATCTCTTGGAGTCATTATTTTGTGTGGCGTATTGTGGTTTGGCGGCAAACTGGTATTAAATGGAGAGATTCTTTCAGGAAGTGCTTTTATTGGTTACGTGGCTTTATTTTCACAAATCATAAATCCTGCGAAAGCCCTATCTCAAGCGGTTTACAACGTGAACAGAGGAAATGCAACTCTTGATAGACTCAACGAAATTTTAGAAGCCCCAGTAACTGTAGAAGAAGTAGCACAGCCTATAGAATTGCAAGGATTTAACCAATCCATTCAATTTAATAATGTTTGTTTTTCTTATCAAGACGCGACTATCTTAAACAACATTCAATTAACGATACCAAAAGGAACTTCTGTAGCTTTAGTAGGATCTTCTGGTACTGGTAAAAGTACTTTGGCCGATCTTGTACCACGTTTTCATGACGTAAGCCTTGGCGAATTACTCATTGATGGAAAAAATATCAAGGAATATAGCTTACATAGTTTAAGACAACTCATAAGTATAGTCACTCAGGAACCCATCTTATTCAATGATACTATTTCGGCTAATATTGCTCTAGGAAAACCCAATGCAAGCAAGGAAGAAATTATAGCAGCCGCAAAAATTGCAAATGCCTATGATTTTATCATGAAAAAGGAGGGAGGTTTTGATTCCATGATTGGAGATAGAGGAAGCAAATTAAGTGGAGGTGAGCGTCAACGTTTAACAATTGCACGCGCAGTTTTAAAAAACCCACCCATCTTAATTTTAGACGAAGCCACTTCAGCTTTGGATACCGAAAGCGAAAAGTTAGTACAAGAAGCAATCAATAATATGATGCAAAATCGAACGTCTATTGTTATTGCACATCGTCTTTCCACCATTCGTCACGCAGATGAAATTATTGTATTACAAAAAGGTCAAATAGTAGAGAGAGGAAATCATGATGCATTAATTGCACAAGATGGGTATTATAAAAAACTCATTGAAATGCAGGAAGTAAAATAAAAAACCCCGATGAAATTCATCAGGGTTTAAATATTATTAAAGAAGGGGATCCCACTTCTTATAATGCTTACTTTTTTCCTTTATTGTTCGCTGCTATTTTTTACATATCCTAATTTAGCTTCTAAACTTAAAGTAGCATGGGGTACTGCACGTAAACGAGCTTTGTCTATCAACAAACCTGTCACTCTGCAAATACCATATGTTTTATTTTCAATACGCATTAAGGCTTTTTCTAAATGATCAATAAAAGTGATTTGACGACTAGCCATTTGACTTAATTGCTCTCTTTCCATACTCACGCTACCATCTTCCATAGTCATATAACGAGCATCATCGTTATCTCCACCTAATTCATCTTTACGAGTGATTAAACCTTGTAAGTATACTAATTCTTTTTTTGCAGCTTCTAATTTTTTAGAAATTAAATCCTTAAACTCATTTAATTCTGCATCAGAATATTTAACTAAGGTTTCGGTAGATTTTTCTACTTCCTTTCTTTTTTCCATTGGCACATAACCAGGTTGATATGGTACGCTACTTTTGGAAGTGATTTTAGGTACTTTCACTTCTTTAATAGGTTCATATGCTTTACGCACAGGCTTTACTGGAGGCGTAGGAATTTTAGGAACAGGTTTTGCTGGAGGTACATACTTCTCAACTGGCTTTACTGGAGCGACTGGCTTTGCAGGAGCTGCCTTTACTGGTGCAGCTGCTTTTTTAGCAGGAGCTGCTTTTTTTGGTGCTGCTGGTTTAGCCGGTGCTACTGCTTTTTTTGCGGGAGCTTTAACTGGTAATGCCTTAACTGGAGCCGCTTTTTTAGC
>JAFMJX010000207.1 GCA_017853235.1 Chitinophagaceae bacterium
TTCATCAGGTGATTCCATGATATAACTTAAGGTACCATAGTTTTCGGCACCCACCGCTTCATTGGTATAAGGCACACCTGGTTTGCCTTGTTTTTCTTTTTCATTTCTGGTTAAATCGGGAGAAGCTTCTTTCCAAGTTTTACCCATATCACTTGTTTTCAATAAATATTGAGAACCATGATAATAAGTATTGGGTTCATGTTGACTCCAAATAATAGGAGCATTCCAGTTGAATCTGTATTTAATGTCTTTCGCATCTCTTCCTAAATATTGAATAGGAGCTGCCATAATTTTGGTACTTGCTCTGGATTTCATATCCATTACTTCAATGGTTCCTTGATAACTTCCCCCTAATACATATCTAGGATTGTTAGGGTCAAAAGCTAAAAATGCACTTTCACCTCCTGCAGAAGAACCCCAGTTAGTAGTATTGATACTACCACCATCAAAGGATCTGCTGGCAATTTTTACCGAAGTATTATCTTGTTGTCCACCATAAATATTATAAGGAAAATCATTGTCTACATTAATTCTATAAAATTGTGCAGTAGGCATATTTTGTTGACTACTCCAACTTGATCCTCCATTAAAAGTAACAGCGGCGCCACCATCATCTGCAATAATCATATTATTTGCGTTGGTTGGATGAATCCATAAATTATGATAGTCGCCATGGGTAGATGAAATATTTTCCCAAGTTGCGCCACCATCAATTGATTTTAATGCAGGTGCGCTCATCACATATAATACATTATCATTAGTAGGATCCGTAAATAATTTGATGTAATACCAAGCGCGTTGAATTAAACGATGATCATGGCTTACTTGATGCCATGTTTTACCTGCATTCTCTGAAACATACATCCCGCCTGCTTCTTTGCTAAAATCACTTTCAATTAATGCATATATTTTTTCCGAATTTGATCTACACACCGAAATAGACATCTTACCCATTTCTTTAGGTAAGCCACCTTGCATTTTTTCCCAATGTTCTCCACCATCTGTAGATTTATACAAACCACTTCCCGGTCCTCCACTAATTACTTGCCAAGGTAAACGACCGTGCTCCCACATTGAAGCATACAAAATGGTAGGGTTGTTCATATCCATAGATAAATCGGTACAACCGGTTTTATCATCTACATACAACACTTTTTTCCAAGTGACACCTCCATCAGTTGATTTATAAATTCCTCTTTCGGTTGTTTTACTAAATAATGCACCTTGTGCTGCTATAAAAACAATGTTTGGATTTTTAGGATCTATTGCGATACGTGAAATATGTTGTGTGGCATCTAATCCCATTTTTTTCCAAGTCTTACCTGCATCCGTACTTTTATAGACGCCATCTCCATGATGCGTCATCACTCCTCTTACTGCATGCTCTCCCATTCCCACATACACAATGTTCGCATCACTTTCTGCAACTGCTACCGCACCTACCGACCCTGTTTTAAAATAACCATCTGAAATATTATTCCAACTAATTCCCATGTCTTGGGTTTTCCATAAACCACCACCTGTTGTACCCATGTAATAAGTTTTAGGATCACTCACTACGCCAGTAGCTGTATTAGAACGTCCTCCACGGAAAGGTCCAATATTGCGCCATTTTACTTGTTGAAAAACTTGATTTAAATCATTACTTGAGTCTTGGGGGCTTTGCGCGATAGCAAAACTGCTACATAATAACAATACGGTACATCGAGATAAAAACTGGAACATAATCAAAGTGTTTAATTGTTTATTTTTCGAATCCATAGCGCTTCATTTTGATAACATAGTATATAATAATAATATGGTTGATATACTTATTTTAAGAGCGCTATTTCAATCATTAATATTACGCTTTTTACTAAATCTATTTTGAAAAAAAGGCGTAAATTTCTAAAAAATTTGATAATAGGTATGAAAAAACAATTCTTCTTTTTGATTTTGTTAGCATGTAGCATGTCAGCAACTTCTCAAAATGTAAAAGCTTTTGTGGGTGGGACTTTAATTGATGGTTTTGGTGGAAAGCCTATTTATAATAGCGTCATCATTGTTGAAAATGAACGCATCAAAACGGTGGGAACAGTAGGAAGCACGGCGATTCCTAAAAATGCTGAAGTGATTTCTACCGAAGGAATGAGTGTGTTGCCTGGTTTATGGGATATGCATGTGCATTTAATGATCAATGGCCACAGTGATTATGATCATTGGGATAGCGCTTATATGAAAGATTTTGAAAAAGTAATTATGCCTGCATCGGCACATCAACTACTCATGGCTGGTGTTACGAGTGCACGTGATTTAGGGGGACCTTTAGAAGCGAGTGTGAATGTGAAACGTAGAATTGATAAGGGCGAATTACCTGGCCCCACTTTATATGTATCGGGTCCTTTTATACAACATAAGCCTTACCCACATACCGAAGCTTATCGTTGGGGAGTGAATGGGGTAGAAGATGCGCGTGCTAAAGTGCGTAAAATTGCAGAAGCTGGAGTGAATGTGGTTAAACTTATTGATCAGGATGAAATGACTTTAGAAGAAGCACAAGCAGTAGTGGATGAAGCCCATAAATATAATTTACCGGTAGTGGGTCATTCGCATCGACCCAATGAAATTAGAGTGGGAATGAAAATTGGTGTGGATTGTTTTGAACACACAGGACTTTCTTCTTCACCAGAATATCCTGATGATATTATGCAAATGATCAAAGAGCGTACGGCTCAAATGAATAAAGGTCCATTTTTTTGGACGCCTACTGTAGAAGGTTTGTATAATTATGAATACATAAGAGATAATCCTGAAAAACTAGACGACGAATCTTGGCATTTAGATTTACCTACGAATATTATTAATGATATTAAACAGTCTTTAAAGTATCCGGCACGTATGTCTTACTTTCAATTAACACCAGTACGCCGACCAACACTTGAGAAGAAAGTGAATCAATTAAAAAATGCTGGAGTGGTTTTATTAGTGGGTACTGATAGCGGTATTCCTATGAAATTTCATAGTCAAAGTACTTGGAATGAATTAGACGTTTGGGTGAACAAATTTGGTTTTGATCCAATGTATGCTATTAAAGCTGCTACCTATTGGCCAGCATTAGCCATGCGTGTAGAAAAAGATTATGGAACCATTAGTGAAGGAAAGTTTGCGGATATCATTGCTGTAAAAGGAGATGTATTAAGATACATTGACTTGTTACAAAAAGTGGATATGGTGTACAAGCATGGCAAAAAAGTAAAATAAATTTTATGCTACGATAGCTTCTGCTTCAATTTCTACTAAATATTCGTCACCAATTAAATTGGCTTGTACCATTGTATTTACAGGCTGAATATGAGCAAAACGATGTCCATGCGCACGCGCTATGGGTTCCCATTGACTAATATCTTTTACAAAAACACGCGTACGTACCACTTGATTTAATGTTCCACCAAGTGATTGAATTGCACCTT
>JAFMJX010000023.1 GCA_017853235.1 Chitinophagaceae bacterium
ATACCAAAGAGTAGGACCAGGTGAAAAATGGGACGATCAATTACCTAGTTGGTCGGTTGCTCAAGCTTCATCAAAATGGGGTTCACTTCCTTCCTTTGAAAGTAAAAGAGTAGATACCAAAAAAAGATATGGTTACACCGGCAATAGTTTTATAGCTGCAGTTTCCTTTGGAAAAAAGCTAGAAGCAAAAACAGTGATTACTGGTGGACAAAGTAAATATGCCAATAACATACATTTTACGGATCAGGCAGAAAGGTATATTGAAGGTAATTTTAAGACCATTCATTTTTACAAAGAAGATGTTTTAGCACATAAAGTGACTTCATATAAACCTGGATTTGATAAATAGTGGTCATACAACTTAGTCATAAAAGCTACTTTTACTAATCCTGCAACATTTTTTACATCAAACTTTTGCATGAGCTTGGTGCGATGGCCTTCTACAGTGCGTTTACTGTGGCCTACTTCATAAGCGATTTGTTTACTAGATGCTTCTTGACAAATTCTTACCAAGATGTATTTATCATATACGTTTAATGCTTGCATGCGCTCTATTTGTTTGATTTTATCCATTTGATGCTCTAAATCAAACACTTTTTGTGCTATCGTAGTACAAAAATAAATTTTATCCATTTGCGCCATCTGCAAGGCTTTCAACCATTCTTCCTTAGAAACATTACGTGATACGATCACGGAAAAACCAATATCAACCAAATGATACAAGTTCAAATCATCTTCCTCATGATATAGGACCATGATGGGTATGGTTTTTTTGAGTGCCAAGATGGATTGAATTTGATTGAGGTTGTTTAAATGAAGCATGCTACTATCCAGCACTAAGATTTTAGGTAAATCACTTTGAAGTTGGTGCACATGGAGCAGTTCTTGTAACTCATGTAAACTTCGAATGATACAAGATCCTTTAAATAAAGGTGACTCACCTAATAAAGAATGACAGCCTAATGCATAAACGGCTTGTTGATCACATATAATGACTTGGCTTTGCATATTAAAGGGGGGGGGTGAATCGTTAGATAAAATGAATGATAAAGTAAATAAACAAGATGTTTATAGTAGTCTGATTCACAAACATCTACTGTTATATCAATGGTTCTTATTTATATGCTTAATGGCCCTAATCCTATTTATGCTATATTTTTAAAAAGAATGCTCATACCTTAGAAGATGCTATGCATTAAATAAAACCCTATAATTATTTGTCAGTATTATAAATTTTATAACTTCATTGATTATTACTAACCCTATACACTATCGTTAACCCCATTGCGTAATCTATTTTATCCTTTTGTTCCTGTTGGACATTTAAAAGTTTGGGTGCTTGCTCCCGCGCTAGACAATCCCGATCCTAACTTAGCTTACTACTACGATTTTAGTCAAAGCATTGAGGAATATACGCGTGTATTTAAGGAATTAGACCTTCCTTGGCAATGGCAACCAGTAAGTTTAGAAAGTTATAAATTGGTGATTCAGGAAATTGCACAAGAAAGAGCTATTGGTAATTTTTTTCCCGTGGTGCTTAATTTATGTGATGGTGATGAAATTAACGGCGCACCCGGTGTGTCTGTTATCAAAGCTTTAGATGATAAACAATTAGTGTATACTGGTGCTACCGACTATTTTTACGAGATCACTACTTCAAAAATTCCTATGAAGGAAGCCTTTGATCAAGCAGGAGTGCCAACACCTAAATGGGCCGCTATCAAATCCAAAGAAGACATCAATACAAAATCTATCATAGATCAGTTGGGCAGCCCCTTAATTGTAAAACCAGCTGTGTCTGGAGGAAGTTTGGGCGTAGGTGTGAAAAATGTGGTTGAAAACGAAACCGATTTACAAATTCAATTGGATAAAATGTTTGAGGGCTATCGTGGATGGAACTTATCTACCGATGGCATCATTGCAGAATCCTTTATTCAAGGACCTGAATATACTGTGATGATTGTGGGATCACATCACCAACCTGAGTATGCAAAAATGTATCCTCCTGTTGAACGTGTTTTTCATACTTCTCTTCCAGAAAAAGAAAAATTTTTATCCTTTGATCGTCTATGGGAAATTTATGAAGATGAAACACCTATGCCTGCCGGTGAAAATTTTTATCAATACCAAGAAAGTCCTAAAGAAACACAATTGGAAATTCAAAAAATTTCTTGGGACGCTTACGCTGCAGTAAACGGAACTGGTTATACTCGTATAGATGTTCGTGTTGATGCAAATACCGGAATCCCATATGTATTGGAAGTAAATGCACAATGCGGGTTAAGTGAAGATGAAGACTACACTTCTATTGGTGCCATATTAAGATATGCGAATCAAAGCTTTACCGAATTGGTAGTTCATATTATTAATGATGCTTTTGCTAGAAGAAAAAAATAAACTTATGCGCACGCTACCTGTTTTAAATAATGCTACTAGTTTTAAAGGATTAAAAATTTGTGTATTACAACCCGATTATTCTACCTCGGGGGTGGATTATCAGCATTATGATCCAAAGCGCGACTTATCGTTGATTATGCCTGAAGCGATAATCCATCATGCATTTTTAAACAAACTCACTACCTACCAACAATTAAAAGAATTAAAAGAACAGAATTTTGATATTTATATTAATCTATGTGAAGGATACCTAGAATGGAAAGTGCCTTCCATAGATGTGATTACTTGTTTAGACCTATTAGGACTTCCTTATACTGGGCCAACCGCTAATTTATATGACCCAGCAAAAACCATCATGAAGTATTTGGCTTTTTGTGAGGACGTTAAAACACCCGCACATCTATTAATTGAATCGGAAGATGAATTGCATTTACTTCCTGGAAATTTAAAATTTCCATTGTTTGTAAAACCTGCCAAAGCGGGTGATAGCTTAGGGGTGGATGATGCATCTAAAGTGAATGACACTAAATCTCTCACTTCCAAGGTGAAAGCAATTTTACAAGAATTTGGATCTGCATTAGTGGAGGAATATATTGAAGGTAGAGAATTTACAGTACTAGTATGTGGTAATGCAGATGGAAAAACCTGTACCAGTTTCACCCCCGTGGAATACATTTTTCCCGAAGGATTCGCATTTAAAACCTATGCTTTAAAAACCTCCGAACTCCACCCCAACGCCAATATCCCAGTCACCGAAACTACTTTAGCCAATCAATTAAAATCAACGGCCGAGCAAGTGTTTATGTCATTTAATGGCGTAGGATATGCCCGCATGGATTTTAGAATGAACGCGCAAGGTGAAATTTATTTTTTAGAAATTAATTTTACATGCTCCGTTTTTTATGCACAAGGTTATGAAGGTTCAGCTGATTATATATTAATGCACGATGGTACTGGCCAAAGAGGATTTTTGGAAAGAATCATTATTGAAGGAATGGCAAGATTTCAAAAAAAGGAAAAGCTGTTCACTATTAAGGGTAATGCAATTTCCGGATACGGCATTTACGCAAAATATGATTTGCCAACCAATACTTGTATATTCAGAGGAGAAGAAAAAGCGCAAAGAATTGTCACTAAAAAATTTGTGGACGAAAATTGGGATGAACGCGAAAAAAACTATTTCAGAAGATATGCTTACCCGATTGGGAAAGAGGTATATATATTATGGGATCTTCAACCTGAAGAATGGTCCCCGCAAAATCATCACTGCGATGCCAATTGCGAATACCAGGGCTTGAATGTTGTCACCAATCGTCCTATCAAAAAAGGAGAAGAACTCACATTAGACTACGCACATTTTTTAGACCATACTATGGAACCCTTCCAATGTAGTTGTGGAGCTCCCCATTGCAGAGGCCTTATAAAAGGAGAACTTGAATTATAAAATTTGATGGCTTTTCGTTAAATTGCTCATACAATTAAACGATGCTGCTATGAAACATAATTTTCTAGTGATGATTTGCTTAGGATTTATGATCCAAGTATCTGCCCAAAAAATTTCAAGACAAGATAGTATTGCTGCAGAAGCTGCCAAACTAGAATCCTGGGTTCCTGTTCCTGTGATTACCCCAGGTAAATTCAATAACGAGGCCCCTTCTGATGCAATTATTTTATTTAATGGTAAAGATTTGTCTGCTTTTCAAAAGAAAAATGGAGGTGCTCCTAAATGGAGATTGGATCCAGATGGTTCTTTTACCGATGTGAAAGGCGCAGGTGATATTGAAACTAAACAAGCTTTTGGCAGTTGTCAATTACATATTGAATTTAAAACACCCGGGGAAGTAAAAAATAGCGGACAAGCCAGAGGCAATAGTGGTGTATATATTATGGGTAAATATGAAATTCAAGTGTTGGACTCCTATGATAATGTTACGTATTCTAATGGGCAAGCAGCGGCAGTATATAAACAATATGCACCACTTGTAAATGCAAGTCGCAAACCAGGAGAATGGCAATCCTATGATATTATTTTTACAGCTCCCGTATTTAATGACAATGGCTCATTGGGTTCTCCAGCTCGTGTTACCGTTATTCATAATGGTGTGTTAGTGCAAAACAATGTGACCATTTTAGGTCCTACCGACTGGGTAACCAAGCCAAAGTATGAAAAGCATGCTAGCAAATTACCCTTCTTTTTACAAGATCATGGAGATGATGGCAATCCAGTAAGTTATCGCAATATTTGGATCCGAGAATTGTAAAATAAATAATCCCCTTGGTGCTTCTTATAAAATTTATGTAACATGATGCAAGGAAAATTTCATCCACCAGCATTTATCGAACCCTTCTCTCCTTTTTGGTGGGAATGTATTATTATGGTGATCGTGATTTTAACTATTGTAGTGAGAGCGCCATTGCATCTAAAAAAAATAAATATAAAATTATACGCCAATTTTATTGCATTATTTTTTTTAGGTAATTATATAGTGGAGAACTATTACAATTATTCAAATGGATATTGGAATTTAAAACAAAGTTTACCGGTACACTTATGTAGTATCAGTTACTTTTTATGTATTTTTTTGCTCTTTAATTTTAAACAGTGGTTGGCAGAATGCCTTTACTACTGGGGTTTGGCAGGAGGTATTCATTCCCTTCTAACTCCCGAATTCACAGTGGGTATGGAAGGGTATAATTTTTACGCATACTTTATTAATCATGCAGGCCTTTTACTGGTAGTGGCTTTCATGATCATTCATTTAAACTTTAAACCACGCGCAAAATCTTGGATTTGGGTATTTGGATATACTCAAATAGTTGCTCTAGGAGTAGGTTTGGTAAATTATACTTTTGGCGCCAATTATATGTATTTAGCACATAAGCCTGAAGTAGAAAATCCATTTGTAATTGGAGATTGGCCATACTATATTATAGTTTTAGAAGCCGTGGCTTTGTTACACTTTTGGGTATTTTATCTACCCTTTGCTAAAAAAAATATAGCTATAGTAAAGGAATCATTAGGAACTAAATAAAAATAAAATTACAACTCTTCTATTCTTTTTGCTTTATCATCTATCACTAAATCAAATGTAGGTTTAGTAGGTCCCCCATTAGGGCAATATCCCGTAATTAAATCATTAAACTTACAACCCCAGCTGGTTAATTGCTGTAAGGTAAGTTCCCTTAAATCTCGTTTTGAACTTTCTCCGCGTCCAGTCCAATATGTGATATGCCATCCTTCATCAAACAATTGATTGATTTTTGCAATATTATCATGATTAGGAACAGCTAGCTCATACACACGCTTTTCACCATAAAAACAGATGGTTTCATCAATATCAACTAATGCTTTTTTAGACCCAAACCTTTTTGATTCAATCATTGTTATGTATTTAGTAAAATAATTTCATTGGTATTACTCCAACAATAAACAACAAATTTAGATATAATTGATAAATTACACCTTCAAAATAATTAAAGACTATTTCATGCGTTATCTACAACAAATTTTAGGATTCATAGTTTTAATAGTAATGGCACTTACTACAAAAGCACAAAACACTTCACCAGTCATTCACACTGAAAAAATTACCATTGCCAGAGATAGTTTTGGCGTTCCTCATATTTTTGCACCCACCGATCCCGAAGTCGCTTATGGTTTGGCTTGGGCTCATGCCGAAGACGATTTCACTACGATACAAACTCTTATGCTCACTGGTAAGGGTAAACTGTCTACTTATTTAGGCAAAAAAGGTGCACCAGTAGATTATGTAGTAGGCTTACTTAATACCAAAGCAACTGTAAATGCACAAATAAGTAGTTTAGACCCCAAATTCATACAATTAGTAAGAGGCTATTTGTTAGGATTAGAAGCCTATGCAAAAGCTCATCCTGATCAAGTACTCAACAAATATGTTTTTCCAATCACTATTGAAGAATATTTATCTGCTACTGTTTTTTCGGTTGCTGTATTTTGTGGAGTTGATAAAGCTTTACCTAAAATTTTAAATGGTACTATTCCTGCCTTACCCGGTTTTACCGGAGAAGGTAGTAACTCTTTTGCTATTCATTCCAGTAAATCAGCTTCGGGCGAAAACATGTTAGTCATAAATGCACATCAACCTATCGAAGGGGCTACTGCATTTTATGAAGCTCAATTACAAAGTGAAGAAGGATGGAATATTTTAGGCGGATTGTTTCCTGGAGCACCACTCATTTTTCATGGCGTCACACCACATTTGGCTTGGGCACATACAGTGAACTTACAAGACAAAATAGATGTCTATCAACTTGAGACAGATAAACAACATCCTGATCAATATAAAGTGGATGGTGAATGGCTTCCACTTGAAGTGAGAAAAATAAAATTAAGTATTAAAGGCATCCCTATTCCTATTTATAAAACAGCATATACTTCCATTTTTGGACCCACTGCCAAAACGCCTTCTGGACAATATTTTTCAATGCGACTTCCTTCCTTAATGGATGCAGGTGCATTACAACAATGGTATGCTATGAATCGCTCTAATAATTTTTCTGAATTTAAAGCAGCACTAACACAAAACCATTTAGCGATGTTTAATATTGTATATGCCGATCAAAAAGATACCATATTTTATATTTCCAATGGAAAAATGCCTTACCGAAACAGCAACCCTGCCTATCACTGGAACAGTACTGTTCCGGGAAATACCCGTGCCACATTATGGACTACATTTAAGCCTTTAAGCGCACTCCCTCAATACACTAATCCAAAAAGTGGATACTTATATAATACCAACCACTCTCCTTTTTTAGCCACTTCCGAAAATGAAAATTTATCTCCTCAATTATTTGATGCTTATGATGGTTATGAACTCACCCATAATAATCGAAGTAGACGTGCAAAGGATATGATTGACGCACTTGATAAAATTTCTTATGAAGATTTAAAACGTATCAAGTTTGATCGTCAACTACCTGCTACTATTTTATTTCCTTACGGCTATCAAGCGGACTCTCTTTTTTTAGTAGATGAAAATAAATACCCAACCCTAGCTCCGTTAATGATTAGTTTGAAAAAATGGGATCATAGGGCTGTAGCAGAAAGTAATGGTGCCTTAATTTATAATTTGGCCTATTATCATATTCCTAAAATAATGGCTGCTAAAAAAAATAATAGCGATCGTAAATATGATTTATTAACGATACAAGATGCAGTAGCTACGTATCAATATATTTATGATTTTTTAATAAAAAATTATCAAAGACTCAATGTGACATTAGGGGAGGTACAACGTTTGGTAAGAGGCGATGAAAACTGGCCTCAAGGTGGTATGCCCGATGTTTTAGCAGCTGTTCAATCTGAGCCATTTGGAACAGGACAAAGAAAAATGAATAGCGGTGATGCTTATATTGCATTGGTTCGTTTTCCAAAAAATGGCGAATTACCTCTTATTGAAACTGTAAATACTTTTGGTGCAAGCAGTGTGAAAGGAAATAAACATTTTGCGGATCAACGTCCATTATACCAAGCGCAACAACTTAAAAAAATGACTTTAGATAAAACGATTGTATTAAAAAATGCAGAAAGCATATATCATCCTCAATAATTTATAAAGGAATATTAATTGGGATTATAATCTCGCAGTAACAATGGATTTATCTAATAATGCTTTGGTATCATAAATCACAGCATTCGAGTTTGTTTTCAATGAAGCATAATTCAATGATTTGAAAAAATCATGCGCTACAGTTAATACAATTGCATCGTATTGATGTAATTCAGTAATTAATTGGATGTGATGAGTCGTCATAACTTCTTGAGCATTCGCAAAAGGATCAAATACACTCACGTCCATCCCCATTTGTTGTAACTCCTGAACAATTTCAAAAACTTTTGAATTCCTGATATCTGGACAGTTTTCTTTGAAGGTGACGCCTAATAACAAAACTTTAGCTCCTATGGCTGTAAAGCCTTGTTGCATTAGTAATTTATTTATTTTTTGTGCAATAAAATGACTCATTTGATCATTGACACTTCGTCCTGATAAAATAACTTGAGGATGATACCCCACGTTCATTGCTTTATGCGCTAAATAATAAGGATCCACACCAATACAATGTCCTCCCACTAAACCAGGCTTGAATGGTAAAAAATTCCATTTGGTCGCTGCGGCTTCTAATACATCATAAGTATCAATGCCCATTTTATCAAACATGAGTGCCAACTCATTGACAAATGAAATATTAATATCTCTTTGGGCATTTTCAATGGACTTAGCAGCTTCGGCAACTTTAATGCTAGGTGCTTGATGCGTTCCAGCAGTAATGATACTTTGATATAATGTATTTACTTGCTGTGCGATAAGCGGCGTTGAACCTGAGGTTACTTTTACTATTTGTGTGATGGTATTTATTTTATCCCCTGGATTCATTCTTTCGGGAGAATACCCCACAAAAAAATCTTCATTGAATTTTAGACCACTATTTTTTTCAAGTTCAGGAACACAATCCTCCTCTGTACATCCTGGATATACCGTACTTTCATAAATCACTAAATCGCCCTTCTTAAGTATTCCGCCAATCATTTTGGATGCTTCTAACAATATACTTAAATCAGGTTGTTTGTTTTCATCTACTGGAGTGGGAACTGTAATAATATAAATGGTGCAATCTTCAATGTACTTGACATCATTTGTAAATTGTAATGTTTGCAATGCATTTACTTGAGCTAATTCTTGCTCACTACATTGTAGTGTTTTATCTATTCCATTGAGTAAATCAGAAATTCTGGATGCATTGATATCAAAACCAATCACAGATCTTTTATGAGCAAAAGCAACAGCTAAAGGCAAACCTACATATCCTAAACCAATGATAGCCATCGTTTGGTTTGCAGCTGCATGATTTTGTATAGCAAAATTTTCACTCATTGAAGTCTAAAGTTAATGGTACCGTTAGTGATGACCATAATTTTTTTCACCTGCTGTGATGGATATTGGCAGTCTATTTTGCGGGGGAGGTAATGGGCAAGTTGCAAAAGCAGTAAAAGCACATGGAGGATTGTATGCCTTATTAAAATCAATTTGGGTTTGGCCATTGGCATCCGGTTTGGGTATTTCAATAAAACGTCCCGCACCATATGTTGTTTTTCCCGAAGTAGCATCCGCAAAGGTGATGAAATATTGAGGACCCCCTTCGTCAATCACGTCCAAACTATATTCTTTTCCATCTATTTGAAAAAACAATCTGCCTGCATTTTTAGTTGCCGTATTTTGACCTAATACATTCATGATCATTAATTGTGATTGAACAGGTGGATTTAAAATGGCTTTGATCTTCCATTTTTCATTGATATCAAAACGTTCAATTCCTTTAAAATGCACTAAAGTGCTTGCCTTTAAATTTCTAAAGCGGATGCCTACCTTGTCTTCGCGTTGTATTACATTCCATACAAAATTTTGGTAAGTCATCATTGCTGCTTTTTGACTTTTAGTAAAAACGGTCTTCCTATCATTCGCTTTGACCCATTGACCATCTATTTTAATCGAATCTGATACAGCAGCTACCCAAACCACACTATCGCCTTCGTAAATAAAATCACCTAAGTGTGATGGAAAATAATTATTCTTTACATCAGTCCCCTCATATCTACAATCACTGCCTGGAGCAGCACCAAAACTATTGAATCCCTTATGTAACCAAAATAATCCTTCCAAATTGAGCCATCCATTTGGCATCTTTAAATCGGCAATTCTGTTACGATGCCAATTTTCTATGGATTGATTATAACTCACTTTATTATTTAGAGCGCCTCCTACATTAGACTGAGCCTTCAAACTATGCCATCCCCCTATCAAACTCATTCCCAAAATACTAAGTGAAAGCAGATGAAAGGCGGTATATTTTTTCATAATGTTCAATTGTTGGTAAAGTTAACTCCTTTATGGTTCTTCTTCAAAATGTAAGCTCCAAATTCATTGCATTTTGTGTTATTTATTATTTAAATTTACGTAGTTCAAAAACCATGAGATAAAACAAAATGCGATATTTCCCTTTTATCTGAGAAAATTAATATTTTATGAAAAAATTATTAGCAGCAATTTCTTTTATATTTCTTATTGCCTCTTGTAAAAAAGATATGACTACCACTACCGATAATTCTGGTGGTGTAGCCAATACAGATGTGAACACATGGATCTATCAAACCATGAACTATTATTATTTATGGTCTAGTAATATGCCTAAAATTACAAGTACCAATTTGAATGACCGACCCATGAATTATTTTTATACCATTTTAAATGATTATGGAAATACAGATCGTTTTTCTTGGATTGATAGCAGTGCCACTAATTTAACCAATCAATTGAATGGCATCAATACTGTTTTAGGAATTAAATATTCAGTCTTTTATACAGATAATGCTCAAGTAAATTTAGCATTTGTAATTGCTTATGTTTTAAAAGGCAGTCCTGCAGAAAAAGCAGGCTTAAAAAGAGGGGATATCATTTTAAAAGTAGACGATCAAAATATCACTGTGAATAATTATGGATCCATTTTACAAAATCAAACTTTAAAGTTAGGAATGGGAACTTATGCTGCTGGTGTATTTAGCACAAATGGCATTTCCAATACCATTACCAAAGTAGAATTACAAACAAATCCAATTTTAAAAGATACTATTGTAAAATGGGGAGGTCGAAAAGTGGGCTACCTTGCTTACATTCAATTTTTAACCAGTTACGACGATAGTTTAAGAGCTGTATTTGGACGATTTAAAACCACAGGTATTGATGAGTTAGTGATTGATTTAAGATATAATGGTGGTGGCTATGTAACTTCTTCCGATTTACTCACCAACTTAATTGTAAAAGATTTAGCAGGCAAAGTGGATAAAATTATGAATAAGAAAGTGTACAATGACACCTATACTGCCGAATTAAATAAAACATACGGATCTAGTGCTTTTAATACCAATTTTAAATTTGAAGCGAATAATATTAGTACACTTAATAGAGTATTTATTTTAACCTCTAACGGAACCGCATCTGCTAGTGAATTGGTAATTAATAACCTTAAGCCATTTATGGACGTCATTTTAGTGGGAGAACACACTTATGGTAAAAATGTGGGATCCTTCACATTAACTGATAGTAAAAATAGATGGAGTTATGGTTTACAGCCTATCACTTTTAAAATTGCCAACTCCAACAACGAATCTAATTATGGAACCAAGGATGGCTTTTTACCCAATATAACCATTGTGGATAATGTGCTTCCCTTCAAGCAATTAGGAGATCCCTATGAAACGGTATTTAATAAAGCTTTGTATCAAATTAGTCCTGTCGCATTTGTACCTTTTGGCGCCACAGGTATTGTGAATGAAAATAAAGCTAATTTACACACAACAAAAGCAATATCGGACAATCCTAAAATGGACCGTATAGACATGTGGATGAAACCTAATTTTTAACTATAGTATCCTATAAGATATTATTTCAATGTAATTAATATGAAAAAAATTGTAATTGTTTTGTGGTTAATGGCAACGATAGGTCAATTAAATGCACAACAAAATAAAATAAAAGCTACTTTAAACCATACTGCTATATATGTAGTAGATCTCGCTACTTCCGGAAATTTTTATACCAACATTATTGGGTTAGATACCGTTCCTGAACCTTTTCACGATGGAAAACATATTTGGTATAAAACATCCGAACATACTATGCTTCATGTGATTCAAGGAGCCCAACAAAAAAAAGAGTATTTTAAAAATCAGCACACTTGTTTTTCGGTTCCCAACGTGAATGACTTTGTCAATAAATTAAATCAATTCAAGTGGAATTACGAAGATAAAGATGGAAAAAAACAATCTATTACCAATCGTATAGATGGAGTTCATCAATTATGGATTCAGGATCCAGATGGTTACTGGATTGAAATTAATGATGATAAATTTTAAAAAAACAACAATGCGTATTCAAGTTTTCATAACAGGCGGGACTTTTGATAAAGAGTATAATGAACTTAATGGTAGCCTATATTTTAAAGAAACGCATTTATATGAAATGCTGGATTTAGGTCGTAGTAAATTGGATTTGTCAATTAGTACACTTATGATGAAAGACAGCCTAGACTTTGTAGACTCCGACAGAGATTTGATTGCCAAAGCTTGTAACGAAACTACTTCTAATAAAATATTGATCACGCATGGTACCGACACCATGACTATGACAGCTTCTTATTTAGCAGAGCAATGTCCTCAAAAAACAATTGTTTTAACGGGTGCGATGGTGCCTTATAAATTTGGGAGTTCCGACGGATTATTTAATTTAGGTAGCGCTTTAGCCTTTGTGCAAGTTTTACCCATTGGCGTTTACATTGCAATGAATGGGAAAATATTTGAAGCCAACAAAGTAGTTAAAAATAAAGACAAAGGAGAATTTGAAAGTATTGCATAATTTTTACTTACTCTCTATCATCATATCCAAACTTTTGATTTAAAGCAAAAACGGCCTCAGCAGAAAAATCATTTTTATGAATGAGTTCTAGTTGACCTTCAAGCAATCCTCTTTTGGTAGGTAATAGCTGCGCATTTTTTTCGTAAATCGCATGCGCTGAAGTTGTTGCTGTTTTCCCAAGAGATTGAATTGCTGCTGCTACATCTTCCATTTGATGAATCACAGACATAATTTGATTGGGGATCCACGAAGTGATAGGAGTTCCACCTGTTGCATAAGCATACTTGGTATTAGCCATAATATACTTTTGAACAAATTGCCAATGCCCATTTCTAAAATGATAAATTTCCTCTAAGATGCCCAATAAATAACAAAGACTATCTACGTCCTTGTTTTCTAATAATTTACCCATTAACCCTTTTTCATGTACTTCTTTCATTGCACTTTCTAAGTCAATAAAAAATTGTTGCACACATTTAGGGCGATATAAACGCAAATCCAATAAATATTTAGTCAACTCATTTTGAGGATAGTAAAAAATTACACCCGAAAAAATATCTTGCATAGGAATGATATCGTCCTGCGCTCCTGTTTGGCCACGAAAAGCTTTAGGCTCTTCCCATACACCCTCATACGTTACGCCATCTCCAAATAATTCAGTATTTCCTTTTACTCCCATAATAAAAACTCTAAAATCATTGTATCGTTGCCATCTAGATGCCTTCCACATTTCTTTTCGACGTAAGTTCATTTGTTTCATAGTTTCCCAATTTTGGGACAACAAATGTGAAACCGCTCCGTTCCCATTAAATAAAGCTTGAATGGTTTGCATCACCGAACCCACTAATTTGGCAGAAAAACGATTAATGTCTACATGTAACATAATAAAACCAACTTCATCTGGTTGTCCCGAAAACTTATTACACATTGTAATATTTTCCCAATTTAAATCACCCTTCTCATCCAATTTTTTATAATTACCAAGAGAATAACTATAATGATAATCCATCCAAGCAAACACATCTAATTTTTCAGCAACTTTACAATAGGGTTGCGCAATATTTGCTGGTAATATATTTCTGGCCTTACCATATTTTCCATCAATTCGGAATTGTTGAAAGGAGGGTTCTAATAAATAAGCAGAGCTAATAAAGCTATAAGATCTAAAAAGCGCTTGTAGCACAAAAACATCGGTCTCTTTTTCAACCTCTGCTAAATGATTTTTTATAGCCATCACAGGTGCAATAATTGCATCCTTTGTATGCAATAAACCATTTTCATTTTCACTTAATACAACAGGCATGGCATCTAATACATCTTGTAAATCTTGATACTTTGCAGGCAACTTAACTAAAGGAGCATTTATAGGTAAAAAACCATTTTCGGCACCCACATTAAAAAATCCATCAGAATAATTGGACAAAATAGACATAGCAATCGTTTTTTTATCAATAAAAATTGAAGCTATGAAAAAAAACAATATGCTAACACTTGTTTGTGGCATATTTTTAAACTAATTTGGCCTTATAATTATTCATAAATTGAAATTGGTATTTAGTGAGTAATCACTAGGATTTTAAATACTTAACTTTAATTTTTATTTACTCTTAGCAAGTAGCACATGAAGCAAAAAATTAAATTTTTAATCATTTTTATGATCATCACTGGTAATTTATTGGCCCAAACAAGCACCAAAATAATTGCTCATCGTGGCGCCTGGAAAGAATTTAACAATCCTGAAAATTCTATTGCTTCTTTACAAAAAGCCATTGAACTAAAATGTTACGGTAGTGAATTTGATGTACGCAGAACCATTGACGGGGTTTTGGTGGTCAATCATGACCCTACCTATTATGGTGACACTATTCAAACCCATACTTACGCACAATTAAATGAAAAAAAATTATCCAATGGGGAAGATTTACCCACCCTTGAAAAATACTTTAAAATAGGTACCCAAGGCAACCACAGCACTTTATTAATTTGTGAAATTAAAGAAGCAATTAAGGATGAACACGCAACTCAATTAGCTACGCTAGAAACTTTAGCATTAGCAAATCAATTAGGGATACAAAATAGGATTGTATACATCAGTTTTAGTTTTGAAGTATTAAAAACAATCAAATCAAAACATCCTGAAGCGATTGTATTATATCTAGAAAATAATAAATCCATTGATGAAATAATAGCGCAACATTTTGATGGAATAAATTAT
>JAFMJX010000208.1 GCA_017853235.1 Chitinophagaceae bacterium
ATTCTAAAAATATTTTAAAAAATTGCTCTTCAAATTCATCTAGATTTTCATCAACATCTGATATAGCCATCAACTCTCTAGATTTGAGATTCAAATCATTTTTCTGCCCAGACATTTTTGTTTCTAGAAATTCATAATAAGCCTCAACAAAACGAATGAACGTTGGATAATCTTCCTGAACAAATTCAGGAAATTGATTTTCAATCAGTATTGATTGCTTATTATTTGCTGCTACATTCATACTGCATCCATATCAACAACTACTGTGTCTGCGCTATTCATATCTATTAATACTATAAGGTTTCTTTTTGAGTTTATAACCGAATCGGCTGCAAATGCAGTAAACCTTATCATTTCATCTGGTGATGAAATTGAAAGTATATTCAGTTCTTTTAACTCTAAAATTCCTGTATCATAATAAATGGTTCCTGCGTCACTTTCCAAAACTTTAGCTTCAGAATTTTCATCGTAATATACTAAACGTGTTTTTCCAATTTTGCCTTGTACTGTAGGAATGGCTGATGCAGAGGTTCCAAAACCTCCAGAAATTGTAACAGTTGCGGTTGTATAATTTATTCCAGGATTGGTTACAGTTATTTCAGAAATAGAACCGTTGTTTATTTTTGCTAAAGCGGTCGCTCCTGTTCCATCTCCAGAAATTGTAACTGTTGGTGCAGAGAGATATCCAAATCCAGGATTAATTATTTGTATTCCTTCTATGCCACTAAAAGAATAAGGAATTTCTTCTATGTGAACTGTTCTTCTAGTTCCTTGAAAATCATATACATCAAAGTCACTGGATAGCATTTTAGTTAATAATCCACCTCTAGCAAGCTCTACGCCGTAATCTACGGTATATTTTTTATATTCATTTAAAGTTGGTTCAATTCTTTTTTGGACCTTTGTTTGTATTACGCTACCTATAAAAGACGGATCTGAATTGTCAATATCATCTTGTAATCTAGATTGAACATATCTAGATTCAAAGGTTTCAAGATAATTATCATTATATAATGAAATTGCAGAAATTACTTTATTTTTTAATTCTGAAGAAGTTAAATTGGTTTTTGATGAATCATATTTCACCTTTCCATTAATCATTATATACAAATAATCTGGATCTACTATTTCCGCCTCTGTGGTTATTATTGCTTTAGGCTTAACAATTTCATCAATAATTCTTCTTTTTTCTAACTCTGAAATAAAATACCCGTCTTTAAGTTTTAAAGAAATAAAAGTTTTGTTATAAACTACTGGGCTTTGTTCTTCTCCACCCCATACAGAAATGGATTGTATTCCTGGATAAGTTGTCTTTATATAAGAAGCATAATCTTTGGCGGTAACTAGTCTGTTTTGTGTAGAATATCTTTGTGGTGCTGAAAATTTTACTGATTGCACCGTTTCTCTTTCTGCGCCTCCAGTTGCTGGACTTTTTGAAATTATTAAAATATCAGAATAACCTCCAATAGTTTCAACATTAATAAAAGAATTTGCTTTGTTTGCCGCGGTTCCATTAGAAACTAAGTAACTCACAGTTACTTGAGCGCCATCTGGTAATTTTTTACTTATAAATCCATCACCAAAAAATATTTCAAAAAATTCATTTCTTCCTTCTTGTAAGAAAAATGCTTTTGAAGATGAAGATAAATCTAAAATATCTGTTGATAATGTGTAAGCATCTGATGAAGTGTTCGAAGAATTTTCTTTAACTAAAACACGCAGTGTTCTTGTATCAACATTTTTATCTGGAATTACAAAAATTTGATTTGGATTAGAAGCGTCGTTTTGTGTAAAAACTATTGTGTTTAAAGTTCCTTCGTATAATTCAACGTTTTCAAATCTATACTTTGTTTCAGATTTTGTTACCGTATAATTCTTAATTGTAGTAAAATTATAACTAAAATCATTAATAATTTCTGAGGAGAATTTAGTTCCTCTGGGCATTGTGAAAGAATCTAAAGCGGTTGATTCTGTTTCTATTTCTATATCAACCAATGCTATTGGAGAATTTCTGGATGCAGGAACATATCCTAATAATTTTGCATGAGACACTACGGAATCGCGTAACAAAGCAGTATCTAAAAATGCTTCATTAGCGATCATATTTAAATAATATGCATTATAATGAGTATTATAAGCAAGTAAATCTATTAAAATACTTAACGCAGAACCTTCAAAATTATAGTCTGAAAATTCCGATTGCTGATTTAAAAATTCTTTTAAATTTGCTTTGATTACATCAAAATCTAAATCTGTTACTTTGAGTCTTGAAACCATTTATCGAACTCTTTCAAGAAAGAAGGTTATTGTTATTGGTGTTAGTAAGTTTATGGGCTTAAATGTTAAAGTTACTTGAAATCCATTCTCTTCATATTTAGGAATAACTTTAACTTCAATAATTTCTGCCCTAGGCTCAAAATTTGTTAAAACGTTTGTTATTTCAACTTCAAGTGTTCTGGCTACAATTGCGTCCAAGGGTTCAAATAAAAGTTTTCTTATATTTGAACCTAAGTAAGGTTGAAATGGTCTTTCATAATGATTGGTTAACAATAAATTTTTTACAGAATTTATTATAGCATTTTCGCCAATCACCTTATTAATGTCTTTTTTAATAGGATGAATGGTAAAATTCATATCCAAATCTTTATAAGCTCTTAGCTCATTGGATGCTAGTGTATTGCTTGCCATTTAGTTATTTATAATAGTTTTTTTAGTTTATCTGTGCCTATTAAATCTCTTAGAAGAACTATTTCTACTGGAGAATCTACTGAAGTCAATGATAATAATTTATTAAATTCTTCTAAAGTTGTAACGCTCTTATTAAAATAATTTCTGTCATGAAGTCTTCTAGTTTCAACAAGACTAGAAATGGTATTAATAGATTCTGTTAATTCTCTTGAATCTCTAGGAGTAAAAAGTAAAATTCCTATTCCTAAACCGGTATTGGCAGTATAGTAATTTGAATTTGACCATTGTTCAGGATCGATAGGATACCCTTTCTCTCCAGTTAAATTATTTAAATTATTTAGATATGTGACCATATCATCTTTGATAAAAAGGCTAGTAAAAGATCCTAAAATTGGAGAAAAATCATCAACGCCATCAATAGAATTGGCGTAATATGCTATGGTAGTTCCAGTTGAAATAGCAGTTTGATAATCTGGTTCCTCTGAGTCTGATATGGTAACTCCTGATAATCTATCAGTATGAGATTTAAATTGTGTTAATGATGCTATTAGTGTATTTGATGATGACATTAAAACTCTTAAAGTATTAGCATCAGCCTTTTCATCTGGAATAGGAACACCATCGATTTTTGTTGGTGGAGAAAATACACTACCTGTTGTATAAGTTGGCGTGTTTGCTATTATAACTTCAGAAATGACATTTCTAATTTTGATTATTTTGTTTTTT
>JAFMJX010000209.1 GCA_017853235.1 Chitinophagaceae bacterium
ATTTTAACAAAAAATTGCAGTTATGTCAATTCTAAATAATTAATTATCAAATAATTAGCTAATTAGATATGACAAGATGGCACTTAGATTCAAATTTTAAGTAAATTTGCAATTCAATTGTAACGAATGGAGGTATTGAGTATTGGTAATAAAGAACATGACGAACTAAGACAGGGGGAAGCATATGCTGGCACCCCAGAAAAAGGTTCTTTTTCGAAGCATTTTTATATCGAAAGTTATGGCTGCGCAATGAACTTTGCCGACAGTGAAGTGGTGGCTTCTATATTAGAAAAAAATGGTTTTGGAGGCACTCGTAATATTGAGATTGCCGATCTAATTCTTATAAACACTTGTTCCATTCGAGAAAAAGCAGAACAAACAGTTCGCAAACGTCTAACCGAGTTTAGAAAATTAAAAAAAGACAAACCCGGGATGTTAGTGGGCGTATTGGGTTGTATGGCAGAACGCTTAAAATCAAAATTACTTGAAGAAGAAAAATTAGTGGATTTAGTAGTGGGGCCTGATGCCTATCGTAGTTTACCTGATTTAATTGGCGAAGCTGGTACAGGTCAAAAAGCAGTAAATGTTTTATTAAGTAGAGATGAAACCTATTCAGACATCTCTCCCATTAGAATTGACAGCAATGGCATTAGTGGATTTGTATCTATCATGCGTGGCTGTAATAATATGTGTAGCTTTTGTGTAGTTCCATTTACAAGAGGTCGTGAAAGAAGTAGAGATGCATTCTCGATTGTTGCTGAATGCAGGAATTTATTTGAACAAGGATACAAAGAAGTAACCTTATTAGGGCAAAATGTAGATAGTTATTATTGGACACATCCTGAAACCAATGAATCTATCACCTTTGCCATGTTACTAGAAATGGTAGCCTGCATTGACCCTAGTTTAAGAGTACGTTTTAGCACATCTCATCCAAAAGACATTACAGATGAAGTGTTGTTTACAATGAAAAAGTACCACAACATTTGTAAATACATACACTTACCTGTTCAAAGTGGAAGTAGCCGTGTATTACAATTGATGAATCGCACTTATACGCGTGAGTGGTATTTATCTAAAGTAGCACGCATACGTGAAATCATGCCTGAATGCAGTATATCTGCTGATATCATTGCAGGATTTTGTACCGAAACAGAAGAAGATCATCAGGATACCATTAGTATCATGCAAATAGCTAATTATGATTACAGCTATATGTATTTTTATTCTGAAAGACCAGGCACTTTAGCTGCTAAAAGATATACTGACGACATACCTGAAGAAGTGAAAAAAAGAAGATTGCAAGAAATTGTGGATGTTCAATGGACCTTATCAAATGAAAGTAATAAAAGAGATTTAGGTAAAACTTTTGAAGTGTTAGTAGAAGGTGATAGTAAAAAAAGTGATCAAGATTGGATGGGGCGCAACAGTCAAAACAAAGTGATTGTTTTCCCTAAAGAAAATCACTCTATTCAAAAAGGAGATTATGTTCAAGTGCTTGTAACAGGATGCACAAAAGGAACTTTAATGGGTACTTTTAAAAATTAATGCAGTATGGACTTACAATCATTGAAAAACAGATTTAGTATCATTGGTAATACGCCCACTTTGAATCATGCGCTAAACACGGCATCTCAAGTGGCTGCCACCGATTTAACAGTATTGATTGTGGGTGAAAGCGGTGTGGGTAAGGAAGTATTTTCGCAAATCATTCACAGCCTATCTGCCAGAAAACACAACCCCTTTATTGCAGTCAATTGTGGCGCCATTCCTGAAGGCACTATTGATTCGGAACTTTTTGGTCATGAAAAAGGCTCTTTTACTGGTGCAGTAGACAGCCGTAAAGGGTATTTTGAAACAGTTAATGGAGGCACCATTTTTTTAGATGAGATTGGAGAATTACCACTTGGTACACAAGCCCGATTATTACGCGTTTTAGAAACAGGTGAATTTATAAGAGTAGGATCTTCTAAGGTTCAAAAATCGGATGTACGTGTGATTGCGGCAACCAATAGAGAATTATTAGAATTCACACAAAAAGGTCGTTTTAGAGAAGATTTATATTATCGTTTAAATACCGTTCCAATTAGAGTTCCTTCTTTAAGAGATCGCAAAGAAGACATCCCTTTATTATTTAGAAAATTTGTTGTAGACTTTGCAGAAAAATATAAGACTAAGCCCATTTTTTTAGATGAAGAAGCCAGACAATTACTTTCTCAATATCCTTGGCCAGGAAATGTTCGTGAATTAAAAAACATAGCAGAACAAATTTCGGTTTTAAGCAAAACAGATGCCATTAATGCAGCCGCACTAACCAGTTTCTTACCTACCCCGCATGTGAACAATACACCCATGGTGACAGGAAACGCTCCAGCAGGAGACTTTGCGAATGAACGTGAAATTTTATATAAACTCTTCTTTGACATGAAAAAAGATGTCAATGAATTGAAAAAAATGTTTGTAGAAATATTACAAAATCCTAACATTACAGGGAGTACAAGTGGTCAATTCAATCACGAAAGCATGATTAGTGAATTAAAAGAAGATATGGGAGTAGCACATACCGCTCACTCCATTCCAAGTACCCCACATTTGCCAGTAGCAATTCATTCTCAACAACCATTGATTATTGACAATGAGTTTCACAATAGTTTTGAAGTAGATGAGTCATTGAATATCATGGATAAAGAAAAAGAGTTAATTTTAAAGGCATTGAAGAAACATAAAGGACGTCGCAAAGATGCTTCTACCGACTTAGGCATTAGTGAACGAACTTTATATCGAAAAATAAAAGAATACGACATTGAAGAATAAGTTATCACATACCTCCTCCCCTAAAACAGGAATTAAACACAGTATGAAATATTGCCTTGGCTTTATGGCATTTGTTTTATTTTCAAGTTGCGGTGTGTATAGTTTTAAAGATGCAGTCATTCCTGACAACATTAAAACTATTAAAATTGGATTTGTGGAAAACAAAGCTCGTTATGTGAATCCGCAATTAGCTCCAATGTTAACAGATAAATTGCAGCAAAAAATATTAAGCCAAACCAAATTAACACGAACCAATAGTGATGATGCTCATTATCAAATTTATGCTACCGTCACGAATTATGATCCATCACAAACAGTAGGTGTGAGTGCTCAACAAGCCAGCACCAATCGTTTAACTGTGACTGTTCATGTCGTATTAAAAAAGACTTTAGAAAATAAAGAACAAGAATTTGATGTATCTCGCAATTTTGATTTTTCCGCCAACCTTACATTAAATCAAGCTGAAGGTCAATTGATGGATGACATTTTAAGAAATATTACTGATGATATTTTTAATCAAATATTCTCCAACTGGTAAACTATGACTCCTACGCTTTTAAATAATATATTGTTTCAATGGACAGGTCATCAA
>JAFMJX010000024.1 GCA_017853235.1 Chitinophagaceae bacterium
TTGCTAATACTTTACGACCATTAGCTGATTCCATACGCTTACGAAAACCATGAACAGATTTACGACGACGTTTATGTGGTTGAAATGTACGTTTCATTTGATGTCTTTTACTTGCTTAGTTTCTTAAAATTGTTTCCACTTCAATAGCAGTCACCATACCACTACCTGTGAAAGGACGGCAAAAATAGGGTATTTTTTGATTTTTTAAGCTAAATCTGTATGTTTTGCCTCAACTTTTTGGCCAAAAAACAAACTGGCCTGCTTTTCAAAGGCCTGAGCATTATCGGTCGTATAAAATTGCAGTTTCCCTTGTTGACTGCATTGTTGCGCCATAGCAGGATGATTTTCAAGGTATTTTGCCAAGCTTTTAGACACAATACCCCCTTGGGTGACTAGTTTCACGCCCTTGGGTAAATGCTCCTTTATTTTGTCTGCTAATAGCGGATAATGCGTACAAGCCAACAATAAAGTATCAATTTGATTGGATTGAGCAAATAATTGATGGAGATATAATTGGACAAAATAGTCCGCACCAGGCTGGGTATGCTCCCCATTTTCAATAAGGGGTACCCAAAGTGGGCAAGCTTGTTGAAAAACCTGTAAATGAGGAAAAAACTTTGCTAGTTCAATAGGATAACTATCACTTTGAATGGTGCCAGTGGTTCCTAAAATTCCAACTTGTTGGGAAGAAGACAAAGTTCCAAGAATTTCAGTGGTTGGACGAATCACCCCCAACACTCTTTTATCAGGTGCCAACTTTGGTAAGTCCTTTTGTTGGATTGTTCTTAATGCTTTCGCCGAAGCAGTGTTACATGCTAATATAACCAAAGAGCAACCTTGTTTAAAAAACCAATTCACCGCTTCCAAGGTATATTGATACACCGTATCATAGGATCTAGGACCATAAGGAGCACGTGCATTATCCCCTAAATAGATGTAATCGTACTGAGGTAATTCTTGTTTCAATTCCTTTAAAATGGTCAATCCACCATATCCACTATCAAAAACACCAATTGGAGCAGCTGCCATTGTTTTTAATTATGCTGTAAAACTAAATAACCTCGTTGTAAACAACGAGGTTATTGGTAAAATATATTTTTAAAATATTATCCTTTTTTTGCTGGAGCTGCTGCTTTAGCAGGAGCGGCACCGCCAGTAGCTGCTTTGAACGCATCTTCAATTTCCTTAGGTAAAGGAAGCTTTAACTTCATCGCAACACGAATTGTTAAGTTATCAGCGATAGAAGGTTGTGCATAAGGAGACAACGCATCAGCTTTTAATACGAAATTATATTTTTGTTCTGCTACTACTTCACTTAAAGCAGCGGCAATTTTTTGTCTGTAAGGCAATAATAAAGTTTCTTGCTTTTGTTGCATTGACTCTTGTTGGTATTGTTGCCAGTTGATTAATTTGTATTTCAATTTATTTAATTCGTCAGTCGCTAATTGTAAAGCTTTAGGACGCTTAGATAAATTAACAGAATCTTTTCTGTAGATACTGTCTTGATTTTGATACGTCTTTAAAGTATAGTTATACTCATCTTGTAATGAATCCTGAGCATATGATTTTAATACTGTATCCAATTTTTCTTGAATGCCTGGGAATAAAGCCAATACGCTTTGATCATCAAAATAACCAATTTTAACTTGCGCTGAAGCTGTATTGGTAAAAGAAGCTGCAACAAATAAAATAGCAGCAAATAGGAAACCTTTTTTCATAAAGTTATAGTTTGAATGTTTGTTTGTCTTATAATTTGTCTTAATTATTGATACCCAATTCTTTTAAAACGTCATCGCTTTTGTCCAGTTTTGGGTCTGCAAATATAATGGTAATTCCTTCACTTTTATCTAAAATGAAGTCATATGAGCGTGCAGCAGCCATTTTTTGGACCGCATTATACACTTTATCCTGAATTGGTTTTACCAATTTTTGACGTTCTTTAAATAAATCCCCTTCGTAACCAAAGCGCTTTTTTTGCAAATCTCTCAGTTCTTTTTCTTTTAAAAACAACTCATCTTCTCTCTTTTTTTTAAGGTCCTCCGATAACATAAATTGCTCAGCCTCATAGTTTTTGTACATCTTATCCAAGCTCATTTGCTTTTGATCAATTTCTTGTTGCCATTGATCCCCCAAAGCTTTTAATTTTTTATCCGCTTCTTTGTACTCGGGAATTTTATCCAAAATATACTTTGTATTTATAATAGCATAGCGGCTTTGAGCTTCAGCTGAAAAAAAACTTACTACACTAAAGGCTAGTATTAAAATTATTTTAGGAATACGCATAATATAAAAATTAAATTCTAAAAAATGATGTGATCTATATTGACTGTTTTTAAAATTCTTATTCAGGTTCAAATCCTAACATAAATGTAAATCGGCCTGCATCTTTTAGGGTATTCGTACCGTTAATACGATCTATACCAACGCCATAATCAAATCCTAATAAACCAAACATAGGTAAGTAAAAACGCATTCCAATACCAACAGATCTACGTAAGTTGAATGGATTGTATTCTTTCATACTATACCATCCATTGGCAGCTTCAAAAAATCCTAATGCATAAATAGTACTACTTGCAGCTAAACTCAAAGGATATCTTAACTCCACTGCGTACTTATTAAAAATGGTAAAGTGTTGTCTTGCTGTTTGTTGATCAGGGTTAATTTTTGGATTGGATGTTTCATACACAGGATACCCTCTTTGTGCAATAATATCATATCCTAATAAAGCAAACTGATTGCTCAAACCTGCATCTCCTAATTGGAAACGTTCAAATGGAGAAATCGTTAAATCGGTATTATAACGACCTACAAATCCGTATTTAGCAGCAAAGCGTAATACAAATTGTTTGTTATGGTCTTCTCCTGATGGTTTTCCTAATGGTACAAACCATTCCCCATTAAATCTCCATTTATGATATTCCAATAATTCATATGGATTTTGTTTAGTAGCAAAACCCTTATCAAATAAAGAATAAGGAGGTGTTAATTGTGCACTTAATAAAAAGGTTGAACCTGTTCGAGGAAATAATGGTTGATCAATAGATGTTCTTTGTAAAGCAATTCTAAAGTTGAAATTGTTTACAATCCCGTTTGAAAAATTAGGAAGATTGTAAGGGTCAATTGCATAATCCTTTAAGGTATATCTTGTATAGTTGATACCAGTGCTTAAAGAAAAATAATCATCAGGCCAAGACAATTGACGACCAAAGGAAACCGTTGCTCCAGTAGTACTAATATATCTTGAATCAGCTGCATTGGGATCATACATACCTGTTGTCAAATCGTAGGTTTGACCATATTTAGTATTGTATATACTTACAGTTAAAGTATTTCTTTTAATACCTCCAAACCAAGGTTCGGTAAACGAGAAGTTAGTAGAACGGAATGCTTTACCATTACTTTGTACACGGATACTCAACTTTTGACCATCTCCCATAGGTAATGGATCCCAAGCCGATTTTTTAAACAGATTCTTGGAAGAGAAGTTGTTAAAAGTAACCCCTAGAGTTCCCGTCAAACCAATATATCCTCCCCAACCAGCACTTAATTCTAATTGATCACTTGATTTTTCTTCTACTCCATAATTGATGTCCACAGTTCCATCTTCTGGATTAGGAACAGGATCAATTTTAATTTTTTCTTGATCAAAGTAATTCAACTGAGCAATCTCACGTTGTGAACGTATTAATAAAGTACGGCTGAATTTATCGCCAGGATAGGTTCTAATTTCACGACGAATCACAAAATCCTTTGTTTTTTCGTTTCCTGCAATTCGAATTGTTTTAATGGTAGCCTGCGGGCCCTCACGTAATCTAATTTCAAAGTCGATGGTATCATTATATACCGCTGTTTCGATGGGATCTATATTAAAAAATAAATAACCATCATCTTGATACAATCCACTTACATCACCCCCTTCGGCAGTGGGTGTTTTTCCTAATTTATTGTATAAAATTTCACGGTTATAAATATCTCCTTTTTTGATATTTAAAATACTAGTTAATAAAGAATCAGGATATTTTGTATTCCCTCTCCAAGAAATATTTCCGAAATAGTATTTATGACCTTCTTTTAATTGTATGTCAATATTTAAATTACCTGCTGCATTATGATATAAAGTATCTTTTTCAATCACAGCATCACGAAAACCTAAGGAGTTATAATAGTTTAATAAGTTATCCTTGCTTTCATCATATTTTTTTACGTTGTACTTAGACGAACTCAATTTCACTCTCACATAAGGACTTAATACTTTACGTGTTTTAGTGAATGTCAAATATCCTTTTTCGCTTAAATATTGTTCAAAAGTATAAGGTGATGTTTTTACAATCATGGGTTTATCAAACACAGGATATAAAGTCATTCTAGACTTTTCATGAATTTCTTTTAAGCTTTTTTTCAACTTTGCTTCATCCACTTTATTGCCCCCAAAATTGATACTATTAATACGTACTTTAGGACCACGATCTACTACAAAATCCAATAACAAACTATTCTTTTTAGTAGCATCCTTTTTTTCGCGAATGGTCACCTTAACATCTTGAAAACCTTTTTCAGCAAAAAACTTTTTAATGCCTTCTACTGCTGTAATTTTCATGTTTTGAGTAATCACCCTGTTAGGAGTGAGTCCTGTTTTACCAGACAATTCATCTATTTCAGATTTACGAACTCCAATAAAATTAAACTTTGATAAACGAGGGCGTTCTACAACTGCAATTTCTACATCAATTTCATTTCCAACTAAATCTGTAAGCCAAATGCTCACATCACTAAAATAATTTTGATCCATCAATTTATGAATCGCTTTCCCAAAATTTTCACCTCCAGGCAAAGTAATTTCATCTCCAATATTTAAGGTAGAAAGTGACAACAATAAGTTCTCATCAAAATTGACATTACCCACTACATTAATAGCACGAATTTTGTACTTAGCGGGTGTTTTTTGGTTAAATATATTAAGGAGCTTGACGTTAATTTGTGAAACCGAATCCTTTACAGGAGCTACCTGGGCATAAGAAGTCGAGGACAGTAAAAGAACCAATAAAGATCCTATATAAATTGAAAGAAATTTCTGCATCTGCAAAGGGGCTACATTTATAATTTTAAAAGTGTCGCAAATTACTCGTAATATTTCAAAGTCTTTGTTAAAACCTAAAATAAAATATATTATTTATTTTCATCATTTGTTTGTACTTGTTGGCCTGTTTTGCCAAATCTTCGCTCTCTAGATTGAAAATCGAGGATGGCCTCAATAAGGTCTTTTTTACGAAAATCAGGCCAACGAGTCTCCGTAAAATATAATTCAGCGTAGGCTAATTGATAGAGTAAAAAATTGCTAATTCGGTATTCTCCACTGGTTCGAATCATTAATTCAGGATCGGGAAAACCACTGGTAGCAAGGGCTGCACTTAAGTTAGCTTCCTTGATATCCTCGGGTAATAATAAACCTTCCTTCACCTGTTGTGCTAGTTTTTGAATGGCTTCAATTAATTCCCAACGGCTACTATAACTCAGCGCAATAATGAGCTCTAAACCGGTGTTCCCGGCGGTAGTTTCAGTGGCTTTTTCTAGGGCCTTTTTAGCATCCTCAGGCAATAAGGCCAGGTTCCCAATAAAATGAAGTTTGATGTTATTTTTATGCAAGGAAGGCACTTCCTTGGATATGGTGTCCACAAATAGGCTCATTAAGCCTGCGACTTCAGCAGCCGGTCTATCCCAGTTTTCGGTACTAAAAGCATACAAAGTGAGGTATTTTATGCCAATTTCGGCTGCAGCCTCTACAATATTACGAACGCTTTCTACCCCATGAAAATGTCCATATAACCGATCCTGCCCCTTTTCCTGTGCCCATCTTCCATTTCCATCCATAATGATGGCAATATGTTTAGGCAATCTCTTCGAATCCAAGTTTTCCATGCTGTAAAATTAATAAAACCCTAGCTTATTTGCGTCTAATCCTGTTCAATAAGCTTCTGTTTTGTTGGCCCTTATTTTGCTCAATTCCATAAATGGTATTGAAGGTATAAGATATGCCAATTTTGGCAGAAAAAAAGCGGTCATTACCGGAACGACTACCTTGATACCCAAGGGGTGCATCATAAGTGGGGGCAGTAGGATTGGCATTTAAAAAATCCAAATTATCGGTATTGGTAAAACGATACATCGCTTCTCCAAAAATATTGAACTGACGATAAATATTATACTTTAAACCAAAATTAACTGGAAAAGTAATTGGCAAGTCTGTCTTAGCATTGGCATCGTCTGCAGGAACTACACTTGTATTATTATTACGAATAGTTTCAAGGGTTAATAAATAACCCACCCCCATTCCAACATAGGGAGTGAACTTTTTATTTCTAGACCCAGAAATATAATTTAAAAAATAAAATTCACCCAACGCACTAATGTCTAATGTATTAATTAAAAAATTTGCATTACGTTGTATCGCATAAGGATCGGCAGAAAGCATATCGTGTGCTGCCAATTTTTGCATTTCCACATTCAAACGAACCCCCACATAATTATTGATTTGCTTTTTTACAAAAGCCCCATAATTACGGTAATAGACTTGTACATCTGGAGCAATGTCTCCTTGATAAGAAGCCACACCATACATGATACCTGCTTCAGCAAAATTTTCTGAAAGCTCATGGTGTTGCGCCATCGCACCTTGAGCAAAATATAAAAAACTTATAAAAATTAAAATTCGCTTAGCCATACTTTCTAATTTCTTTTATCTAAACCCCAAGTTAATTTAGTACGTAATGTTGTTAAATAACTGTTTTCATTGAGTCTTATGAAGCTCACAGTAAAGGATTCTTGTTTCAATGCCAATTGTATGGACTTGGGTACAATTTCTTTTCGAGCATCTAAAGCGCACAATAATTCTTCTGTTCTTCCCTCTATCTCAAATGAAATTACTGAAGTATTGGGAACTACAATAGATCTTACATTTAAATTATGTGGAGCAACAGGAGTAATCACAAAACTAGCCGAATCTGGAAATAAAATAGGTCCATTACAACTCATATTATAACCAGTGGAACCAGTTGGGGTAGAAACTATAATGCCATCCGCCCAATATGAATTTAAAAATTCCCCATTTAAATAAGTGTGTATTTTAATCATTGGAGAGATGTCTCTTTTATGAATTACAAACTCATTCAAGCCAAATGGAGTGGTTCCAAAAATAGGCATATTTGCATCCAAGTGAATCAAAGCTCTTTTTTCAATCACAAAAGTGCCACTCACTAACGCGTCTACCATCGTACTCAATTCATCCTTTGAAATAGACGCTAAAAATCCTAAACGACCATAATTAATGCCCAATATGGGGATATTAGAATCCCCTACTAGTGTGACAGAGTCCAAGACGGTACCATCCCCTCCTAAACTAATTAGGCAATCAATATTACTTGGTAAATCATAGGCAGATAAAAATGGAATATATGCTTGTTTGCCAGCCGGTGCCGACAAATTAAATTTTTGCATTAAATCATGAAAAATACAAATAGTGATATCATAACGATGCAGTTCTAACAGCAACGCATTTAATGATTGTTGTTGATCCAAATCAACCCCTCTACTGTAAATTGCTACTTTCATTAAAATTTAAAAATTAATTCCACCATGTAAATATAAACCTTTGTCTCCAAGCTGATTCACACTATAATCAATTTTTAACACAAAATCATAAATACTAATAACATCCAGGCCTATTCCCGCTGTCCTAATGAGGGTGTTGGATAATTTATTGGTACTCAAAACATGATCATTATAAACATATCCTAAGTTGGTAAACGCTCTTAGCCAAAACTGATATTTCACTTCTGGTAAGAATTTTTTCGTCACTGGATTTTTAAGCGTGATGCTTCCTATTGCATGTTGAAAGGATGATTTAAAAATGGTAGCAGCATTCCCGTCAATAATATAATATTCCAATCCATTGAATTGCATATTGCCATATCCCACTAAGCGACTGTCTAAGTAATTATAGTTGGGCATGAATTTAAACATGGAATTAGATTCCAATAAAATAAAATTTTTGGAAGAAAAGGAATGCGCTTTTACTTTTCTAAATTGTATAGATGTAAAATTGGAAGACGCAGAAAAACGTTGGTAAGCCATGAGTTCGGTGCTGTTCCCTTTAGTAGGGTAAGCATTATAATCAAATTGTATTTTAGAAAAAGTGGCAGTAAGATCAACGTAGGATAATTTTTTTTGATAATTGGGCAAAAATTTAGGTTGAATGATAAATCCAGAATCAGATAGTTCTTCTTTTCCCCAGCCAAATTGAAATGAATGACGTTCGAATAAATTAGGGCGATATAATAAATTTAAATTAGAACGATACCCACTTCTAATGACATTCAAGGTTTTAAAAAACACTTGCTTGTCGTTTTGAGTAGTATAATTGATTTCCTTTTGTGTATAGTTTTGCCAACCTAATCCAAAACCATATTTTAATTTTTTATCAAAAAAAGGAAGTTGATAACGCAAAATATTTTGTTGAGTATACCCGCCAATCACACCCACAACTAGTTTATCATTATTGCCTGTAACATTACTTTGGTATAAACTTATTCCATAATTCACATGTTCTAGGCTATGATGTTGCTCATTCCACCATTGGCTAAAATTACGATCTACCCATTTAAAATAGGGCTTAGGAATGGTATACCATCTTTCATTGACTACTATTTCAATGGCTACATGACTACTGTCCTTTGCATCTGGAAATTGTGCAACTACATTGGAGTATAAAAATAAGGAGGTATTATACAATTGCTGTTGAGCTAAAGTATTTAAAATACTTAAAGAATCCTTTGAGATCACATCCCCCACCTGGTAAGGAAGTTCTCGCAATAAAATATAACTTTTAGTTTTGGTATTACCTTTTATATGAATGGATTGTATTTGAACTTGTGCTTGCAAAGCGCCCACTCCCAATGTGCTTAATAATAAAATGAAAACAAAACGGTTGCAATTAAACATCTAAATAATTCATTAAATGTTGATAGTGATCTTGAATGTCATTATGTAAAGGAGTATTTCCAAAATAATGAAGCACTTGATAATTATATCTTTGCAAAGTAGCAATGATTGCAGATGCTTCTTCCTTATTTAATTTAAAGGTGATCACCAATGCCCCATTGGCTTCTTCAAAATGGGTATTTAATTGTATGATTTGCGCATTGTTGGTTTCTACCAATCTGCTTAATTCCGCTAAAGAATATTGATAGGGAGAAATAGATACTACTATAATGGCCCCAGGAAGATCAACTCCTAAAAATTGAGCCAACTGTTCATTTAAATTTTTTTGAGGGATCACCCCAACACATTCTTGATGTTCGTTCAAAATGGGTAACAATGATAACTGATGCTTTGCAAATAAATTTAAAGCTGCTGTAAAATGAGCTGAGTGAGGCAATGCCACTCTTGATAATTGATCCGCTAAAGCAGCCATGGTTTGATTTTCATCCAAATCCAACACATCTTCCTTATTGACTAATCCAATATAATAATCCTCTTTTACTAAGGGTAATTGAAACACATCATAATCCTCCATGCATTGTAATGCAAACGACACTTTATCTTCTAAATGAAGCATTGGATAATTATTTACAGCTATAGAAGCTAACAGCATTACTTTTTATTTAGACAATGATTGTAAAAACTGTTCCAATATAGTATTGAATTCATGGGGCACTTCCATCATGGGAGCATGACCACATTTATCAATAAATTGTAACTGACTTTGGGGAATTAATTTGTGAAACTCCTCTGCCACAAAGGGAGGTGTTACAGTATCATTTTTACCCCAAATTAACATCGTGGGTTGTTTGATTTGATTCAACTCCTCCCCTAAATTATTTCGAATGGCACTTTTAGCAAGCGCGATAATTTTTATGACTTTTATTCTGTTACGTGTAATTTCAAAAACCTCATCTACTAATTCTTTGGTGGCGACTGCAGGGTCGTAAAATGTTTGTGCTGTTTTATTTTTGATATATTCATAGTCTCCTCTTTTGGGATAACTATCGCCCATTGCATTTTCAAATAAACCGCTGCTTCCAGTTAAGATTAAAGATTTTACTTTTTCGGGAGTTTTTAAAACATATACTAATCCTACATGACCTCCCAATGAATTACCTAATAAATGAATATTATCGTACCCTTTGTATTCAATAAATTGTGTGACATGTTTAGCCAAGCCAGTAACACTAGTATGTAAAAGATCTAAATCAAATAATGGCAAAATGGGAACCACCACTTTATGGGTATGTCTAAATTTTTCAATGAGATCCGAAAAATTACTTAAGGCACCAAAAAGGCCATGCAACAACATGAGCGTTTCGCCCTCGCCCACTTCGAGATATTCAAATTTTCCTTCTTTTTTTAATTCGTATTCCATGGTATCAATAAAAGGGTTCTCCAACAGATAGCCCTATGCGGTTAAAGATAGTTAATTCATTGTAAATAATCCTTATTTGAACTGGGAACTCACAACCATTATGTTAAAATATAATACTGGGTTTACAAGCCCCCAAGAAACTTATAAACCCAACCCATTTAAAGGGAAGTTTTGGCATTCCATTGGGTGGAAAAAGTAGCGATGGTATTTTTAATAAAAGGGAGCACATCGCTCATTTTTTGAATACAATAGGGCCACCACTTATGAAGGTATTCATATGTATAGGTATCCTTCATTTGACTGGGTTCTAAGACTCCTAAAATTTGTAAAAAATATACGATCGCACTCCAAATAGTAAAATATATAAAGGCATACAATACAACACCCAACAATTTATTAAACCAACCCATCATGAGCCATTCTGCTGTTTGTTGTAATAAGCCAGCTGCCATTTTTAAGAGGAATAAAACCAATATTAATACAATCATGAAAGCAATAAATGGAATCCAATGACTTTGAATATGAGTATGCTGTTTTAATTGTTTTGCGATGAAACCCGAAAACTGATACGCTACTACAAGTCCTATAAAAAGTGAAAAGAATGATATAACAGCACGAATAAATCCATGTCGATACCCTTGTAATAAAGCCAAAATAAATAAAGTTCCCGTGACGATATCTAACCACATCATTCAATGATTTTGGAGTGTTGAATTACTAGGGTGTTAAAATAGCTTTAGCGACAGCTGAAATCACTTTCCCATCTGCCTGACCTGCTAATTTTTTGGTAGCCACTCCCATCACCTTACCTAAATCCTGCGGACCTGCAGCACCCAATTCGGTCACAATTGCTTGCACTGCTGCTTTCACTTCTTCCTCACTCATTTGAGCGGGCAAGAATTTTTCAATGATGGCAATTTCTTCGGATTCTTTAATGGCCAAATCGGGACGATTTTGTTGTTCATAAATAGCTAAGGAATCCTTACGTTGCTTTACTAACTTTTGCAATAATTTCATTTCTCCATCTTCCGAAATGGTACCATTTGCACCAGGTTCTGTTTTAGCTTTTATTATTTCTGCTTTAATAGCACGTAAACCTCTTAGTAAAGCTTCATCTTTATTTTTCATTGCATCCTTCATGAAGGACATGACTTGTGTTTCTAAACTCATAAAAAATATTTTTATTTATTATTTTGATCTAATTGGCTTGCTCTAAATTTTTTATAAAACGCTTGAGCAAATTGTTTGAATTCATCTGCCAAAGCTTGATCCTGAGTGGCTCTCATGTATGTATCCCCCATGCCCATTAAATTTTGATAAAAAAAATCGGCCATTTCATCTACCATCATTTCCTTAGTCCATAAATCTATGCGTAATGCAGTTTTATCGGTAGGATCCCAAAAAGTAAGCATCATAGCACGTGCTGATTGTGCTTCTTGTGCAGTACTATCCGTGGCAGACCATTGAATATCCTGAGGAATTTTTTGTTCGTCTAAATTAATTTGAACGTTAATAGAGGATTGATGCATAGCTTTCATTTATCTGCAAAAATACAATTTTTAAATAAGATACCTACTGAGAACCGACATAGAAATAGGAAGTCTTGGGCAACCTCACTTAAGAATGTAAATCCATTGGAATTCTGATGGGATTATTTGCAGTGAATTCCTGTTGATAGGTTTCATACCATTGACTTCCCAAATTGGCTCTTGTTTGTCGGTACACTTCATCTTTATAATATAGTTTGAAGTGATTAGACAGTGCTCCACTTTCTTCAAATTTAAAAATTTCTCCTGCCTCCATAAAAGATTCAGGGAGTTCAATGGCATCATTTAACATCAATGGGATATTAAAATGAATCGCCCACTCCATCCATGAAGTTTTATCAAAATGAGCTTGGCCCCAAACCATGGCATAAGTGCCTGCTATTTGTTCCATACTTAAATTTTGAATTAGTGTATGCACAATGGCATCTCTAAATTTATACCCCTTTTGCAATTGAATTGCTTGTTTCATTTGTTGAGGAGTATCCCACACAAAAACAAGTGCCATACTTGTTTGTTGCCATTTTTTAAAAATGGAAAACTCCTTTAAGGTAGATATGAAATGAGGAACAGATACAAATGCTAAATAATAATCAGCCCCTTTTGTGAATTCCTGTTTAGCGGCCGAAATACTTACCCATTCTAATTGAGGCAAGCCAGATATGGGTAAAATTGCGTTTTGTACTGGAATCCTTTTTTTTGCAAAATATTTATTTAAATACATTTCAGCCCATGCATTCGTTGCAAAAACAGTGGTTGATTTTTTGATAAATCGATTAAAGGAAAAGGATATTTTTCGCTTTTTAAGAAAGGAAGCGGAGATGGAGCCGGGTCCGGATAATGGAATAAAATATTGAGGGAATTGTTGACTTCCTTTTAAACTATTGCCAAAATGTAGGATAATCGCATTGGTCACTTCACGCATCAATTTTTCGGCAGGGTATTTTTTTAATAAAGTAACATTGGGATGTGCATCATACGCATCCAGATAAAATGTAGGAAATACATCTCCAACAATATAAAAATGTAAATGAGCAGAAGCCTTACCAGCATTGACTATATCCAATATTTTTTGATACACCACCATAGGGGGAATATCAAATGAAGTTTCGGATAATATAAATAAACGCATATGCAAAAATACAGCTTACTTAACAATTTATCCACCAATCATATATAGGCATAAGTTCAAGTAAATAGAACCTTAACTTTGAATTATGGCGAAGCACTTGCAACAGATGGATTTATTTGGAAGCGAACCCTCAGAAGCGGTTCATATTGCGGCACCAAAGCCCTCTAAGGTCACAACTGCCATACCTAAAGCCGTCGTTGCTAAAACAAACTTAGAAGAAGATGCGCTCCCAGTGGTATCACGTGCTGCTCAACATTTAAATACACACCATAGCAAACAAAAAAGAGGTCGAAAATCATTTGCTGCTATGGATGCAGAAATGGGTAAATTAAATATCCCATCTGCCGAAATTTTACAACAAAAATTATACTACCCTATTGGGGAAGTAGCCCATTGGTTTAACGTAAATACTTCCCTAATTAGATACTGGGAAAAAGAATTTAAACAGTTACAACCGCGTAAAACACGTAAAGGAGACAGATTATTTAGAGCGCAGGATATTGAATTTTTAAAACAAATTCATTTCTTGTTGCGCGAAAAAAAATACTCTATAGATGGTGCTAAAACTTATTTGAAAAACAATAAAGAAAAAGCCGAAAAAGATATTGCACTATTAAATAGCTTAAAAAATTTACGTAGTTTTTTAGTAAGCTTGAAAAGCAGTTTATAAACTAGCCATTCTCAGCAAATTGAATTTGATGTTGATTTGCAAATTCGATGATCTCTACATTTATTTTTTCCCTTAATTGTTGAAGTGAACTAATACTCACTTGCATTGCAACATAACATTCTACGTGAATGATATGTGCTTGCTTTCCTGCATCTGCTACAAATACAGTAGAAGAAAGAATATGTGATTGTTGTGCAATAACAGATCTAATATGCGCACTTAACATTGCAATTAAAGATGCTGTTGTTTGAACACTTAATTGAATATCCATTTCAATTTTTCGTTCAGAACGCAAACTAATATTGTCCACTATGGTGTCCACCATTTGCTTATTTGGAACAGTAATGTATGTTTTATCCTGGGTACGAATACGTGTGCTGCGCAGTCCAATTTTTTCAATCGTGCCTGTGAAATTATTTACTTTTACCAAATCACCAACCGTAAATGGTTTATCAAAAAATATGATAAAGGAGGCAATGATATTTTCCAAACTTTCGCGCATAGATAAAGCCACCGCCGCTCCTACGATACTCAAACTAGTAACAAGATTGCCTATATTTTCGTTAAAAACATAACGCAACACCAACAACACTCCAATAATATATAAAATGACTTTGAAGAAATCTCTAAAAAAAAGCACTAATTGATCGTCGGTTTGGTCCTTAGTGAGTTTTGATTTTTCTTCTAAAACAATAGAAACAAATTCAAGGGTTCTTAAGCAAACTCGAATGAGTAAAATAATAAAAAATAATTTAACAACAGATTCAATGACTTGCTGTAAAGTTAATTTGAATAAATGCACATTCCATACTTCAGGAAATTTTAATTCATACAAAGCAATCACTGCAACTAGGAACAATAAAAATTGCTCAATGGGAATCACCAAACGATGCACATGACTTTTGCGTAATTCAGAATGATTTTTTTTGTCAATCCAAGTATAAATTAAACTCGCAAAAAAGCGAGATACAAATCTTTTAAAAATATAAGTAGCTAAAACTACTCCAAGGATGTATAAATAACTTTTAATGGAATTGCTTAATATTTCTTGTTCCAGATTCATAACATTTATTTTAAAGTCCACTTTTCTAGAGACATATTATTGCCATCAAAAACACCATAAGTATACAATTTGATCCAATCTCCTAAATTAATATATCGAGTGGTTTCATTAA
>JAFMJX010000210.1 GCA_017853235.1 Chitinophagaceae bacterium
CTATCCACATCTAATTTAAAGTTGCTCATAAAAAACAGGTGATCCCATAATTTATGCTTGTAATCCTCAATATTTTTAAGTTGGGGGTTTAAGAAACCCATTAGTTCAATGACCACTTGAGCTTGCTCTTGCCTTTTGGCACGATCCTCAATAGTCATAAGATGGTCCACCATTCTTTGAACGTGACGACCATATTCCCTCATCCCCATGATGCTTCTTGCTGTATTGTATTCCATGTAATTATGTACTCCTCGAGTAACAAATGTAAGGATTTATTTTATCTTCGTAGTATGGAGCAATTGTTACAGCAAATTGAGGCAATCAAAAAAGAAATCGCCGAGGCAACAGCCAGTGGCCAAGCGGAGGTAGAACAATACCGTATTAAATACTTGGGAACCAAAGGTTTGGTAAAACAAATCATGGGGGAAATGAAAAATGTACCCAATGACCAAAAAAAGGAATTTGGCCAAATTTTGAATGCCTTTAAAATGGTGGCAGAGGAAAAGCTAGAACAATTACAAGCTGCTTTGGGAGATAATGCCGAAGTAGATGATTCCCAAGATGATACTTTGCCAGGAGATACTGTAACAGTAGGAACCAGACATCCATTAAATTTAGTACGCAATCAAATGGTGTCTATATTTAAACGTTTAGGATTTGCTGTTGCAGAAGGTCCAGAGGTAGAAGATGATTGGCACAACTTTGGTGCGATGAATTTACCAGCAGATCATCCTGCTCGTGATATGCAAGATACTTTTTATGTGCAAGAGCCAAATGAAGAAGGAGCAGCATGGTTATTAAGAACACATACAAGTAGTGTACAAGCAAGAGTGATGGAAACACAAAAGCCACCTATTAGAGTGGTTTGTCCAGGAAGAGTATACCGAAACGAAACTATTTCTGCGCGTGCGCATTGTTTTTTTCATCAAGTAGAAGGGCTGTATATAGATGAAAATGTAAGCTTCGCTGATTTAAAACAAACACTTTATTTTTTCGTTCAAGAAATGTTTGGCAAGGATGTGAAAGTAAGATTTCGTCCAAGTTATTTTCCTTTCACCGAACCAAGTGCCGAAATGGACATCAGCTGTCAAATATGTAGTGGCAAAGGATGTAACATATGTAAACACACGGGTTGGGTAGAAATTTTAGGAAGCGGCATGGTGCATCCAAATGTGTTAAAAAACTTTGGAATTGATACCGATAAATATACTGGCTTTGCATTTGGTATGGGTGTAGAACGTATTGCACAATTAAAATATCAAGTAAACGATTTACGTTTATATTCACAAAACGACTTACGCTTTTTACAACAGTTTAAGAGCGTTTGATAATTTATGTTACACAACACCAAAGGGATTGTTTTACGCGTTACAAAATATGGTGATACCAGTGTAATCATATCGGCCTATACAGAACTATTTGGTTTACAACAATACATCGTAAAGGGTGTTAGAACAACTAGTAAAAAGGGAGCAAGTAAGGGTGTGTTTTACCAACCTGGCGCCATTTTACAAATGGAAGTATATCATGCGCCCATGAAATCCTTGCAAATGCTCAAGGAAGCGAATTGGGATTATGTGTATCAAACAGTATATTCGGATATATTACGAAATGCAGTGGCATTGTACATTGTAGAAGTTTTGCAACAAACTTTACAACCCGAACCGCATCCTGAATTATTTTATTTAATAGAAGACACTTTTAAACAATTAGACAAAGGGGGTGCTGGATTAGTCAGCAACTTGCCTATTTATTTTTTAATTCATTTGAGCCAAACCTTAGGTTTTGGACTGCAAGGAAAATACAGTCCTGAAACTCCTTTATTAGATATTAAAGAAGGAGAATTTGTTGCAACACCTCCTGCGCACCCTTATTTTTTAGAAGCACAAACAGCACAAGTGGCATCTACTTTTTTACAAGTACAATTTTACAATGATCTAGAAACAATATCACTTAGTGGCGCACAAAGAAAAAAAATCTTAGAACTATTTCAGTTATCACTTAGTTGGCATTATAAAAAATTTAGTGAAATTAAATCACTCCCTATTTTACAATCCATCTTGCACTAGTTATATATTAAATTAGTAAATTTGAATACCCCCTAAAGGATAGATTAAAACTTAAACTATGAAAAGAGTAATCTTTGCTTTGTGCATTCTATTTGTATTTGCTTGTAAAAAAGAACTTCCAGTATATAATTTAAATATCTCAATTTCTCCTCTTCAGTCTGGAACAGTAACCCCAAGTTCTGGAATATATAAATCTGGCGATAGAATCAATTTATTAGCTGTTCCTTCAGCAGAATACGTTTTTAAACAATGGAGTGGAAGTGTCAATTCAAGTGAAAATCCATATACTTTATTAATGGATTCATCTAAATCAATTACTGCAATTTTTGAAAGAAGACAATATCCTTTAAGTATTGTTATTGAAGGGCAAGGAACAATTAAGGAAGAAATAATATCCATAAAACCTTATTCAAATTATTCTTCAGGAACAGTTGTAAAATTGACAGCTGTACCAAATGTTGGATGGGAGTTTAGTGGCTGGTCTGGAGATACATTAACAACCACCAACCCAATCTCATTGTCTATTGTAAAGCCTGTTTCATTAAAAGCTCTTTTTGTAAAAGAAGAAGATATTAAGTTTACAACAAATCTTGATTCTGTTGTAAATAAGAACATTATTGATTCAACTCAATTATCAATTTCTATTACCTCAAAACTTCCAATAAATGGAGTTGCTTTTTCAATAACAGCAACTTGGTTAGATAGTTCCAAACAAATTTTTAAAATAGATACTACCTTAACTCAAAGTAATTTATCATTAGTTTTAAACGGGTTTAAAAATGCAGGTAATTATAATATTTCTGTAACTGCTACTTCCAAGTCAAGTAGTTCAAATACAGCTAGCAAAATATTTAATACCACGAGGGCTATTAGTTGGGTAGTTGATAGTATTTATGCCCCATTCCCAAATGAAATAGCTCAATTTAAGAGTTCAAGAATGATGGGAAGAATGATATTTTTTAATCAAAATAATATTGAAAATTTCATTGTAGGCGGCGCTACATGGTTTGGCAATCCAAATCATATTTTATATCCACCACTATTATTTAATAAGCCTGCTCAAAAATGGAATCTTGTTCAAGAACTTTCATCTGTAGATGTAAGTGATATTAGAAATTGGAGATTTTTAGAAGATGGTTCAGGTTTTGTTATAACAGAAACAGGCCCCGAGTGGCCAGATATTACATGGCCTTTTGGTAATATGTATGTTGCAAGATATCAAGGCGCAGGTTTGAGTTGGACGAAAGTAAATCAAAACAAAAGTTTCTATCATGATGTAGCTGCAGGTGATATAAATGGAGATGGCATCATTGACATTGT
>JAFMJX010000001.1 GCA_017853235.1 Chitinophagaceae bacterium
ATTAGCGGCAGTACATGAAAATATTTGTGTCGTAGGTGATGATGCGCAAAGTATGTATAGTTTCCGTGGAGCAACCATCGAAAACATTTTACAGTTTCAAAAAGATTATGATGATGTGAAGTTGGTGAAACTGGAACAAAATTATCGAAGCAGTGCTTCTATTTTAGAAGTAGCCAACCATGTGATTAAAAATAATCAAGGACAAATTCCTAAAAATTTGTGGACCGAAAACGAAGAAGGAGATAAAATAAAGTTGGTGCGCACTATGACCGACAATGATGAAGGAAAATTTGTGGCCGATGCGATTCAAGAAAATAAATTAAGAAACCATTTTTATAATAATGACTTTGCGATTTTATATCGTACGAATGCGCAAAGTAGATCCTTTGAAGAAAGTTTAAGACGCAGTGGTATTCCTTATAAAATCTATGGTGGGCTTAGCTTCTATCAAAGAAAAGAAATCAAAGATTATATTGCATACTTACGCATCATTGTAAACACCAAAGATGAGGAGGGTTTGAAAAGAATCATTAATTATCCTACAAGAGGCATTGGTAAAACAACGATTGAAAAATGTTTGGTATTAGCAAGCGAAAACAATATTACCTTTTTTGAAGTGCTTGAGAAGGCAAAAGGATTTGGTTTTAAAGCTGGCACGCTTACTGCTATTGAAGAGTTTGTTACAATGATTAAGTATTTTCAAAATCAACTCACCAAGCATAACGCCTATGATGTAGCGGTGCAAGTGGGCAAGCATACTAATATTGTAAAGGAATTATTTAATGACAAATCCACCGAAGGATTGGCACGATACGAAAACATTCAAGAATTATTAAACTCCATTAAAGAATGGACCGAAAGTCCAAGTAATGAGGATGGCGAGTATGGTGATAAAAGTTTGGGTTCTTATTTACAGCAAATTACTTTGATCACCGATGCAGATAATGATAAAGACGAAGCTGATTCGGTGAAATTAATGACAGTGCATGCTGCCAAAGGACTTGAGTTTGCTTGTGTATTTGTAGTGGGATTAGAAGAAACTTTATTTCCAAGTGGAATGAGCGTAAACACCAGAGAAGAACTAGAAGAAGAGCGAAGATTATTTTATGTAGCCGTAACACGCGCAAAAAAACATTTATGGTTAAGCTATGCCAACTCGCGCTATCGTTTTGGGCAATTAGTTCAAAATGATCCCAGTAGATTTATAGAAGAAATGCCCGAAGAAAAGTTAGATAAGTCCAGCGCTGGTGGTGGAGCACGTAATCAAAGTTCGGGATGGGGCAGCGCTTACGACCATATGCATGGAGGTAACACCAAAGGATGGAATGAACAAAGGCCGCTTGAAAGTAAAAAACCAGCCGGCTCTAAACCTAGCTATATGCCAGTGGTTCCTCCAAGTACTCTAAATAAAAATCATATTCCTTCAGAAAATTTTACCCCCGCGGACCCAACAGATTTAGAAGCGGGCATGAAAATTGAACATCAAAAATTTGGATTTGGAGTGATTAAAGAAATTGAGGGCTCAGCACACAATCCCATTGCAACTATCTTATTTGACACAAATGGGGAGAAGAAAATCATGTTGAATTACGCCAAATTGAGCATTATTCCCTCCTAAATCGTCTTTCGATATCGGAAAAATAAGGTGGATTGGTGCACAATAACATAAGATAGCTGTCTATTTTGATTATTTTTGTACCCGAACTCGTTTAAAATAACAGCTATGATTACTACAGGCAACACCATTGTAAGCATTTACACCGAAATGACCCCTAATCCAGAAACTATGAAGTTTGTGGCAAACAAACTATTGTATCCTGGCAAAAGTTTAGATGTAGCTGACGAGAGTATGGCGGTGGCTTCCCCTTTAGCCAAAGAACTTTTTAGTTTTCCATTTATTAAGAGTGTTTTTATTGCAAGCAACTTTATCACTTTAACAAAAAGTTCAGATACAGATGATTGGCAAGATGTAATACCTACTATAAAAACCTTTTTAAAAGAATTTTTAGAAAACGGAGGTGTTGTTGTGAACGAAGAAGAAGTGGCAAAACTAAAACAAGAAGCCACTAATACGGTTCATGCAGATGATGATGATATCGTAAAACGTGTGAAAGAATTATTAGAAAACTATGTGAAGCCTGCCGTAGAAATGGATGGGGGTGCTATTCAATTTAAAAGTTATAACGATGGGGTGGTGAATTTAATGTTACAAGGTTCTTGTAGCGGATGTCCCTCCTCCATGGTGACTTTAAAAGCTGGTATTGAAGGCATGATGAAAAGAATGATACCCGAAGTAAAAGAAGTAGTAGCAGAAGCAGAATAATTAAAAAGAATCTAGTGTAGCATCTTTTGAAAATGTTTTTTGCATTTGATGTTTATCCAATAATTTTTCGGTGTGAGATAAAAATATAGTTGCTACTCCATTCCCTATAAAATTGGTGATAGCGCGCGCCTCTGACATAAAACGGTCTACTCCCAACAACAAAGCCAATCCCTCCACAGGAATTACATTAATGGCCGTAAGTGTAGAAGTCAATACTATAAAGCCACTCCCAGTAACGCCAGCCGCCCCTTTTGAAGTGATCATTAAAATTCCAATGATAGAAAATATTTGTTCCCAAGTTAATTGAACATGAAATACTTGTGCTAAAAAGATCACAGCCATTGATAAGTAAATAGAAGTGCCATCCAAATTAAAAGAATAACCAGTTGGTACCACCAAGCCCACCACCGATTTATCGCAACCCATATTTTCTAATTTCTCAATTAAAGAAGGCAATGCCGCTTCTGAAGAAGAAGTACCCAATACAATTAATATTTCTTTTTTAATGTAATTCAAAAAAGAAAAAATATTCACTTTGCAATATTTTAAAATCAAACCTAAAACTACTATTATGAAAATAAACATGGTTATGTAAACACTCACCATTAATTTCATAAGTGGTAACAAAGTGGCTATTCCATATTTTCCAATCGTATAAGCCATACCACCAAAAGCTCCAATTGGAGCGAGGTACATAACAAAGTGCAATGCTTTAAAGACATATTTACTAAGCCAATTCACTTTAAGAACTATGTATTGACGTTGTTTTAATTTACTGATTACAATACCCGACACAACTGCTAACAACAATACTTGAATGGTAATATTACTTTTGAAAAAAGAAAACCAAGAAAATTCTGCGGCACCTTTACTATATTTAGTAATGTCCACTTTTTCAATATGAGTAGTATCTACATTTCCTCCTGGCTGAATAAAGTAGGCTACTACCACACCAATAATCAATGCCAAAGTGGTCACAATTTCAAAATACAATAAAGCCTTTCCTCCTATTTTGCCCACTTTTTTCAAATCGCTCATACCACATATTCCAGATACAATTGTGAGTAGTATGATAGGATAAATAAAAAGCTTAACCAGGTCAATAAAATGAGTGCCCAGGGGTTGCATTTCAACGGCGGCCTTAGGAAAAAAATATCCCAATAAAATTCCACTTGTTATGGCTGCTAATACCCAGAAGGTGAGGTTTTTGTATATGTTTTTCAATGTATATTAAATTACATAATAAATATAACTATGATTTTAATAGCATCCTTCATTAGGGACACTTAATAATTATATGATGTAATGATTTCAAAATCTTGGTTATTTTCCAAATTCCAATTAAATTTAAGGAACCAAAAAACCAAAAAATGAAAAAACTATTGCTAAGCTTATCGGCTGTTGTTGTATTAGCAACAGCTTGCCAGCAACCCAAAGCACCTGAAAGCCAAGCGGGTGTATACAAAATGGAAAGCTCTAATGTAAAAGGGGGCAACACCGACAGCACTTACGCGAATCCACATCAATTAAAAATTTATAATGCAAGTCACTATTTTTATGTGGCTATGTCGGATGATTCCACTGTAAGTTTTGGTTTAGGCTCTTATAAACAAGAGGGCGCCAATATCACTGAAACGAATATTTATAATACGGGTAGTTTAGATACAGCAGCAGATTTTAAATTGACTGTAGTTAAAACAGATAAAGGATATACACAAAATATTCCTGAGATTGTTGTGAATGGATCAAAATATGCTTTAACAGAAACCTATGCAGCGGTAGCAGCTACAGGGACTTCCGATTTAGATGGTGTTTGGAAACAAACCGCCAACTATACTATGAAAGGAAAAGATTCTTCCAGTACACCAGGGGTTCAATTTAAAATATACCATGCTGGACATTTTATTTTTGCACACAGATATCCTACTGATGCTACCAATACTGTTTTCAAAAAGGGATTTGGATCTGGCACCTTTACGTATGCGAATGGAGTAGCTGAAGAAACGAATGATTTTTCCAATTACCCTAGTGTGATTGGAGTAAAGTATACTTTAAAAATTGTCTTTAATGGTAAGGATGAGTTTACTCAAACTATCACGGACGAAAAAACAGGAAACTATACAGTTGAAACTTACAAAAGATTATAATTAAATTTTTGTAATAACATCAATACTAAAAAACCCCGCCCCGATTAATCGGGGCGGGGTTTTTATATTTGATAACATCAACCATTTCTTATGCTAACATATTTTACAATTTATCATAGATGCCGCGTAATTTTTCGCGCGTCATAATTTTTTCCCAATCCTTTCCGAGTGCGTTTTCCCACAAGGGTTTCATACCCATTGAAACATTAATCATTGATTCAAACTGTTCTTCGGTTAAATTCGCACAAATACCCGTAGGAATTTCAATTTTATTTTTCTCTACCATATATTTAAATTCTTCTACGCCAGCAGGATAATACTCTTGTAAATGATTCATCACAATACAATTGCCTATACCGTGTTTGGTACCCAACAAATAACTTAAACCATAACTTACAGCATGAGCAACTCCCACTTGGCTATATGCAATACTCATTCCGCCTGCATAGGATGCCATCATTAACTGTTCATCACTTTCTTCATCCCATCCACTTTTTTCCACAAATACCTTACGACACAAGTCCAATGCTTTTTCACCATAACTTTTGCTAAACTCATTTAAAAAAGTTCCTTCTAAACTTTCAATGCAATGTATATAACAATCCATGCCTGTATAAAAGCGCTGATTAGCCGGTGCGTTTTTTGTTAACTCTGGGTCTAATACAATTTGATTAAATGGAGTATGATCCGAATTCATTCCCAGCTTACGAGTAGGGCCAGTTAAAACCGTGGTACGACTCACTTCTGCTCCAGTACCGCTTAATGTTGGAATACCTACTTTATATACCCCCGGCAATTTAACCAAATCCCAACCTTGATAATCGGCCGAAGAACCAGGGTTGGTCATCATTAATGAAACCGCCTTTGCTAAATCCAACGTAGATCCACCACCAATACCAATAATGCCACTTACTTCTCCAAACTCTGCTTTCAATTCTGCAGCAAGACCATCTACTTGTTTTGTTTTGGGCTCTTGAGTCACATCCACATATACAATCTTATCTTTTCCTCTTAATGGAATGCGACCCGCTAAGGGCTTTCCAATAAAAAAATGATCTAAAAAAAATATCATTGGAAAATCACCCTTACGATGTGGGGCTATGATTTCATCTAGTTGATTAAAAGACCCTCGACCAAAAACAATATGATCTACGATTTTTAAATTGCGAAATTGCATGCTTTTTGTTTTGCTGAATTCAAAGTTACAATCTTATTTATAAAAAAGCGACTCAGTGGAGTCGCTTTTATTTATGATAATAATTTCTTTTGTAGCTCTTCGAGTGAAACACCTTTGGTTTCGGGCACTTTCGCGACAATCCAAACTAATTGCAAAGCCATCATCACACTAAAAAAAGCAAAAATAGGCCAAGGATTCTCTTTAAAAATTCCGTTGTTGCTATCTAAAAAAACGGGTGTAATTAATGTTATTAAAGCTGCAAATATCCAATGAATACTGGCTCCAAAAGATTGTCCTTTGGCACGAATTTGTGTTGGAAATATTTCGGAAATAAACACCCAAATCACCGCGCCTTGTCCAACGGCATGTGCTGCAATAAACAACAATAAAAAGCTAAGCATAAACTCGGGTGAGCTGTGTGCCATAAATCCATAAGCGACCATTGATAAACTAATAATATAGCCAAAGGATCCTATAATAAGCAATGTTTTACGTCCAATGCGATCAATCAACCACAAACCCACAAATGTAAAAATCAAATTCATCAAACCAATTGAAATAGAACTTAATAATGAATTGTTTTTAGCAAATCCGGCTTCCTCCAAAATTCTTGGAGCATAGTATAATAAAAAATTAATCCCAGATGCTTGATTAAAAAATGCTACAAAAAAAGCAAGTGAAATAATTTTAGCATGATGCTTCGTAAACAAGGTGGCTATGCCATGCGATTTTTCTTGTTCATTAGATATTTTAATGTCCTGAATCGTTTCTTCTATATTTTCAACGCCCACTTCCTTTAAAGTTTGACGTGCACCAGCTTCATCATTTTTTTCCGACAACAACCATCTTGGACTTTCGGGCAATCCCAATGTCATTAAGGTATATACCGCCGATGGTAATAATAAAACGGCCAACATCCAACGCCAATCATTGGCTCCACCAAATCCCTGTAAAAAATAATTAGATAAATAGGCTACCAATATTCCAAACACAATATTAAATTGATACATACCCACTAATTTTCCTCTATTGTTTTTGTTGGATATTTCAGAGATGTATGTGGGTGCTGCTACCGAAGAAATACCTATGGCAACGCCGCCTATAAAACGGAAAAAAGAAAAAGTGTAGGGATCCTGTGCCAATGCAGATCCTATTGCTGAAACCACAAACATAATTCCCAACCATATTAAAACTTTTTTACGACCATATTTTTCGGTGGGCGCTCCTGCAAATATGGAGCCAATAACCGTGCCCCACAATGCCATAGACATAATAAAAAAACCATGAAATAAAGGGGTGGTTTGCCATAAGTCTTGAATAGGTTTGTCGGCACCAGATATCACGACCATATCAAAACCAAAAATAAAACCAGCCAAGGCGGCTACCACAGTGGATTGAAATAATTTTCCTTGATTCATTTCTTAAAATTTCTCGTATGATGTATTTAAATGCTTACAACAGTTTAGCGGCTTTTGCTAAATCCTCTGGGGTATCAATTTCTACTCCCATATATTCTGTTACCACCATCTTAATAGGCACTCCGTTTTCTAAATAACGTAAGCATTCTATTTTTTCTGCCGCTTCTAGGGGAGACATAGGCCAATTCGTAAAGTCAATCAGGGATTGCTTTTTAAAAGCATATACTCCAATATGTTCATAATAAGTAATAGTTATGTCCTTGCTTCTAGGATAAGGAATCACGCTACGAGAAAAAAACAAAGCATTATAATTTTTATCTACTGCAACTTTCACATAATTAGGATCCTCAATTAAATTTTGTTGCGTAAGTACTTGCATTAAGGAAGCTACTTTTACTGCTGGATCATTAAAGACAGATAATAATTTTTGTAGGGGCTCTTTTTTTACAAAAGGCTCATCTCCTTGAACATTGACTACTACATCTATAGATAAATCGTGAATGGCTTCGGCAATTCTATCACTTCCACTTTCATGAGGTCGTTGACTCATGATGGCTTTGCCACCATGTTGCACAATTTCATTCAAAATAATATCGCTGTCGGTCACTACATATACCTCATCAAACAAACCAGTAGCAAGCGTATTATCATAGGTGTGTCTGATAACCGATTTGTCACCTAGGGGTTGCATTAGTTTAGCGGGAAATCTTGTTGCAGCATATCTTGCTGGAATAAAAGCGCCTATTTTCATATCACTAAGATATTAATAATCTGTTTTAATGTTTTTATTAAACGGCACTTTTAGTTGATATGAAAGTGATTCATCCTTACTGTTGTCTAACACATCTAAACCATATGTAATTTCACTCATTGGGGTACTATTATATGTGCCTAATAATCTATCCCAAATTGAAAATATATTTCCATAGTTGCTGTCTGTTTGAGGGCGCACCAGGTGGTGGTGCACTCGGTGCATATTAGGAGATATGATGATCCAGCCAAAACTTTGATCAAACCATTTTGGTATTTTAATATTAGCATGATTAAACTGAGCCAACACCACGCTTAAGCTTTGATACAACATAACCAACCAGATGGGCGTGCCTAATAACAAAACGGCAAATATTGCAAAAACCGCTCTCACAATGGATTCTCCAGGGTGATGTCTGTTTGCGGTGGTGGTATCTACATGTGTATCAGCATGGTGTACCATATGAAACTTCCATAAAAAAGAAACTTTATGTTCAATCAAATGAACTAAATATGCACCAATAAAATCAAGCAATAATAAACCCAAGATGGCACTCGTTAAGGGTGATAATTGAAACCATTGTAATAAACCAAAATGATTCATTACTACCCAGTCACTTGTTTTTACCATAAAAAAAGCAAAACCAAAATTGATGACAATGGTAGTAAATGTGAAAAATATATTTATTGCAGCATGTTTTGTTTTTGAATATTGAAACTTGAATAAAGGAATCAGTGATTCTACCAGCCAAAAAAAAGTAATGCCGCTAGCTAAAATAAGCGCACGATGTAAACTTGATATGGTTTCGAAATATGCTTTTATAGTTTCAAACATAATTTGTATTTATACTATAAATGTAAATAAAAAACCCGATGTTCTTTGTAAGAAATCATCGGGTTTCAAGACTTGCTTAAAAAGCAAGTATAGTTGTATGGTACGGATTAACTATTTAACATTAAAGGCATCACCAACATTAATAAATCCTCATTAGGTGCTTGTTCGGAAGGTTTGATTAAGCCTGCTTTGGTAGGAGTAGACAACTCAATGTAAACATCGTCTGTATCAGCGGCAGAAAGCATTTCAATTAAGAATTTAGCGTTAAATGCAATTTGAATGTCTTCTCCTTTGTATTCACAACTCATTCGTTCATTCCCTTCAAAACTAAAGTCAATATCTTGTGCGGCCATTTGCAATTCGTTGCCCGCAATATTTAATGCAACCTGATTCGTGCTTTTGTTACTAAACACATTTACGCGACGAAGCGCGTTTTGAAAATCATGTTTATTCACGGTCAATCGATACGGATTGTCCGCAGGGATCACCACTTTATAATCCGGGAAGCGCGCATCAATCAATCTACAAATTAATTGCGTTGAACCATGATCAACAAATAAATGATTGCTGTTAAAGCTTACCGTAATAACATCTTCATTATCTGGCAATGCGTTTTTTAATAAGTTTAATGGTTTTTTAGGAACGATAAAGGAAGCGTTTTGTGTTGCTTTAGCATCTGTACGTTTATATCTAACTAGGCGGTGCGCATCTGTAGCAACAAACTGAACTCCATCTTTAGAAAGTTCAAAGAAAACCCCTGTCATAGCAGGTCTTAGGTCATCTCCGCTCACCGCAAATAAAGTTTTATTAATTGCAGTTAACAATCCGGTGCTAGTCATTTTAAATCCAGTAGTATCGTCTGCGGTAGGTTCTTTAGGAAAATTATCTGGATTTTCTCCCATCACTTTATACTTACCATTATCGCTCGTAATTTCTACTGCATAATTTTTATCAATGTTAAAAGTTAATGGCTGGTCTGCAATATTTTTTAAAGAATCAATTAAGATTTTTGCTGGAATACAAACTCGCCCATTGGATTTACTTTCTACATCCATTTGAACGCGCATTACAGTTTCTAAATCGGTGGCAATGATGTTTAATTTTTTATCTTCTATTTCGAATAAAAAATCTTCCAAAATAGGCAATACCGTATTGGTGTTAATCACCCCTGCGATTTGTTGCAAATGTTTTAATAAAGAAGAAGAGGATACTATAAATTTCATAACTCCTATGTGTTTTGTTTAACTTTTTGAACAAGACAAACCTACTGCAAAATGTTAAGAATAAAAAGCTATTTTAGCAATTCTTATCGACATTCTTTCGACCCTCATGAAAAAAATTAAACTAGGTAAAGAGCAGGCTATTCAAAGGATACGGCATTTTTGTGCTTATCAAGAAAGGGCCCAACAAGAGGTGCGTGACAGGCTCTATGAACTAGGCATGACAAAAAGCGAAGTAGAAGAGATTTTATCCGATTTAATCACCGATAATTTTTTAAACGAAGAACGTTTTGCCATCCAATTTACAGGAGGTCACTTTAGAATCAAGCAATGGGGAAAGTTAAAGATTCAACACGCCCTACAACAAAAGCGAGTAAGCCCTGTGAATATCAAAAAAGCCCTCAAATCCATTGATGAAAATGAATATGTAAAAGTCATGGAAACACTTGCCACCAAAAAATGGAATAGCCTCAAAGGCGAAAGGGGTATAAGCAGAATGGCTAAAACCCAATCTTTTTTACATCAACGCGGTTTTGAGCCGGCTCTTATGCAATCCTTTTTGCAACAATTACATAAGGGTAAATAATAAATGAATATTGTATCTTTATTTCAAGCTTAAATAATTCATTTTGTCGTCACTTAAATTTACCATCATACAAACAGCCCTTCATTGGGAGGACAAAGGAGCTAATTTAGATGCACTATCTAAAAAAATTCTTGGTATTGATGAGCCTACCGAAATTATTGTATTACCCGAAATGTTTACAACCGGTTTTAGCATGAACCCCACCTTGTTTGCCGAAACCATGGATGGGCCTACAATTGATTGGATGCGTCGTTTGGCTGCAGTTAAAAAATCAATTATCACAGGATCGTTAATGATGGAAGAAGAGGGTAAATATTATAATCGCTTAATTTGGATGTTACCCAATGGCGAATTGGGTTATTATAATAAAAGGCATTTGTTTGCTTTCGCAGGCGAAGACCAACATTATCATGGGGGTCAAAAAAGATTAATTGCAAGCGTGAAGGGTTGGAAAATTAATTTACAAATATGTTATGATTTACGTTTCCCCGTTTGGGCCCGTCAACAAAGGGATGAAGATAAAGAAAGCGAGTACGATGTTTTATTATATGTTGCTAATTGGCCAGAAAAAAGAAATCATGCTTGGAAAACTTTACTTACCGCAAGGGCAATCGAAAACCAATGCTATACTATTGGCGTAAATCGAGTAGGCTTAGACGGAAATAATATCATGCACAGCGGGGACAGTATGGTGGTGGGGCCCTTGGGAGAAATCTTATATCACTGCGCTTACGAAGAAGATATTTTCCATATCACATTACAAAAAGAAGATTTGATAAAAACGCGGGCTCAATTTCCATTTGGGAAAGACGCAGATGATTTCAAAATATTAGATCCTTCTTAAAATTGAATTCATTTTTATACAACGGCTCCTACACTATTTTACAATATGACACAAACCATTTCAGCACAAGAATTATTTAATGGGGAACGATGGCTTTCCGAAGTAGCAATAGAAATAAATAATGGGAAAGTGATCAGCATTAAAAAAGATGGATACGATCATAACAACGCATACCCTCTTGTAGTTCCAGCATTAATAGACTTACAAATTTATGGCGCCTACGGAAAATTGTTGTCTGAGTTTCCCGAAGCGGCTACCATTCAAAAAATATATGACTATTGTTTGGCGGGCGGGGTTGCTTATTTTCAACCCACGCTAGCAACACAAAGCATAGACGTAATTTTAAAATGTATTGACGCAGTAAAGTTCTATAAAGACGCTGGTGGTAAGGGTTGTATTGGATTACACATTGAAGGGCCATGGATTCATCCTGGGAAAAAAGGGGCACACCAATCCAGTCTTATTCACGCTCCCTCCATGGAGGAGGTGCAAAAAATTTTAGATTATGGTCGGGGCTATATTACTATGATTACTTTAGCTCCTGAAATAGTAGACGAAAAAATAGTTGCATTGATTGCTAATAGCGGAGTGGTCATATCTGCAGGACACACCGATGCGACTTACGAACAAGCTATGCATGCTTTTGATCATCATATTCCAGTTGCTACACATTTATTTAATGCAATGAGCCCTTTACAACACCGATCTCCTGGTGTTGTGGGTGCTGTCTTTAACCATAAAAGGGTGATGAGTAGTTTGGTGGCAGATGGTTATCATGTAGATTTTAATGTTATAAAAATTGCCAAGAAAATAATGGGGGAACGTTTGTTTTGTATTACAGATGCGGTCACCTCAACCGCTTCGGGCCCCTATCAACACGAATTAGTTGGAAATAAATATGAAAGTGCGGGGACCTTAAGCGGTTCAGCATTAACACAACTACATTCTATTCATAATTTGGTAAACGAAGTGGGTATTGAATTAGGAGAGGCAGTTAAAATGTGTAGTGTATATCCAGCACAAGTGATGCACAAAGAAGGTATAACAGGAAAAATAGAATTAAATAAAAACGCCGACCTGCTTTGTTTGTCGGCGGATCGGCGTTTACTTAAAATTTTTACTGCTTAATCATTTTCCAAAAGCATTCCATCCTTGGGCTGTGATATCAAATACATTTTTTCCTTTGGTAATAATTTTTGTGCCCTCCTCGGGATCACACATATATCCTATCACACTAATTTCTTCTTGAAGTGTTATTTTATCGTAGTCGGCCTGCTTCATGGTAAACAACAATTCGTAGTCTTCCCCTCCGTTCAACGCGCATACGGTGGGATCAAGGCCAAATTTAAATGCAGCCGCTTTGCTGTCTTCGTGAATAGGAATTTTTTCTTCATAAATTCTACAACCCAAATTACTTTGTTTACAAAGATGTAACACATCACTACTTAAACCATCACTTACATCCATCATGGCTGTAGGAATAATTTGTTGTTGTTCGAGTATGTCTATAATATCTTTTCTTGCTTCTGGTTTTAACAATCTTCCTACGATATAATCTTCGTTTTCGAGAGTGGGTTGTACTTGGGGATTTTCTAAAAATATTTTCTTCTCTCTTTCCATTAATGTGAGCCCTAAAAAAGCGCCGCCCAAATCACCTGATACACATATTAAATCGCCACTTTCGGCAGTGCTTCTTTTAACAAACTTATCGGGAGCCACTTCTCCAATGGCAGTTACAGAAATAATGAATCCTTTTTGTGAAGTAGAAGTATCTCCTCCTATTAAATCTACACCATATAATTCGCAAGCTCGGTTAACCCCTGCGTAAAATTCTTCTAACGCTTCTAAACTAAATCGATTGCTAAATGCAATGCTCATGGTGATGTGTGTAGGTTGCGCATTCATCGCAAAAATATCACTCAAATTCACTATCACCGATTTGTATCCTAAATGTTTTAAAGGCGTATACATTAAATCAAAATGTACTCCTTCAACTAATAGGTCCGTTGTGATGACTGTTTGTTTTCCAAATTGATCTATTACAGCAGCATCATCTCCTATTGATAATATGGTTGATGCATTTTGTATTTCACAATTTTCGGTGAGATGATTTATCAAACCAAACTCTCCTAATTTTTCAATTTCAGTTCTTTCTGTAGACATAAAAAAGTTTAAAGTGATCCTCCATTAATAACGTCTTGTAAGGAGGTGTGAATTTTTCCGTTAGTCGCTATAATACCCGGCTGGTAAGGGCTGTAGGGGTTACCTTTTAAATCGGTTACCTTTCCTCCAGCTTCTTCCACTATTAAAAAACCTGCCGCACTATCCCAAGCTTGTAGTTTGTGTTCATAAAATCCATCAAACCTTCCTGCAGCAGTCCAACATAAATCTAACGCTGCGCTTCCTAAGCGTCGAACCGGAATGGCCTTTCGAATTAATTTTTCAAATATTTGTAAGGGTCCATTTTCGGTATCTAAATATTGGTATGGAAATCCCGTTACCAAACAACTGCTTAAAAGATCTGACTTATTACTTACTTGTATTTTTTGATCATTCAATGTGGCACCCTTTCCTCTTTCGGCAATAAACATTTCGTTCATAAAAGGATTGTATACCGCGCCTAAGATCATTTTGCCTTCTTGTTCTACACCAATACTGACACAGCAAATGGGTATCCCATTAGCAAAATTTATAGTTCCATCAATGGGATCTATAATCCATTTCGTAGAGGAGGCAGTTGGCATTGCACCTGTTTCTTCGCTTAAAATAAAATGATCGGGATGATTGTTTTGTATTACACTAAAAATAGCTTTTTCGGATGCATGATCTGCTTCTGTTACCAAATCGTTAAGTGTGGCTTTGCTTGCAATCGTAAAGGTTCCGTTAAAGTATTTTTTTAATTCGGTTGCGCCGGCTTGTATTGCTTGTAAAAGTGTACTTTTAATCATATTGCAAAAGTAGGTTCGTTTGCTCGAATAACATTCCTATTTTTGCGAATAAATGGAAAAAGATAAAACGATTGTGTAGATGCCGATTTTTGAGATTAAATTACCAAAGTCCGTTCATAAAGCGTTAGGTCTTCCCCCAAGAAGCCCTAAGAGAGCACAGTTGCGCGTATTAAAAAAGTTGATGCGCCGCGCGCGTTACACCGCATTTGGTCAGCAAAATAAATTTGATCAAATTTTACAAAGCAAACATCCCGCCAAGGTTTTTCAACAATCCGTTCCTGCTTATAATTATAATAAAATTTATAAAGAATGGTGGCACTTAACTTTAAAAGGACAGTCTGATATTTGTTGGCCGGGAAAAATTAAATTTTTTGCACTCAGTAGTGGTACCAGCGAAGCTGCGAGTAAATATATTCCGGTGACAAACGATTTGTTGCGCGGAAACAAAGTGATTATGATTAAACAACTTATTAGCTTGTTTAATTACCAAGATGTTCCATTAGCTTCCATTGGTAAGGGATGGCTTACATTGGGTGGTAGTACCGATTTACAAAAGGGACCAGGATATTATGCGGGTGACTTAAGTGGCATCACCGCAAAAAAAGCGCCTTTTTGGTTTCAGCCATTTTATAAACCTGGTAAAAAAATTGCCAAAGAAAGAGATTGGAATAAAAAGTTAAAGGAAATTGTAGAAAAGGCGCCGGAATGGGATATTGGTTTTATTGTTGGGGTTCCGGCCTGGATTCAAATGTGTATTGAAATGGTAATTGAAAGATATCAATTGAATAACATTCATGAAATTTGGCCCAATCTTACCTTTTTTGTCCATGGTGGCGTAAGCTTTGAGCCCTATAAACATGGATTTGAAAAATTATTAGGAAAGCCCTTAGCATATGTAGAAACATATTTGGCTAGCGAAGGTTTTTTAGCATGGCAGGACAAACAAAACGCAAAGGGAATGCGACTTTCGTACAATCAGCATATCTTTTTTGAATTTGTTCCCTTTGATGAAAAAAATTTTGATGCAAATGGAGATATGGTTGAAAATCCGGAAGCCTTGTTGATTCACGAGGTGGAAGAAGGGAAAGATTATGCTTTATTAATTAGCACTTGTGCTGGTGCTTGGAGATATTTAATTGGTGATACAGTCAAGTTTGTTAATAAAGAAAATGCTGAAATTGTAATCACAGGAAGAACCAAACATTTCTTAAGCTTGGTAGGAGAACATTTGAGCGTAGACAACATGAATAAAGCAATACAATTAGTAAGCGAAGAAATGAACATTTCAATTCCGGAATATGGTGTGGCGGGAGAACCCGTAGGTACTTTTTTTGGACACCATTGGTTTGTTGCAAGCGAGGAGGTCGTAGATGCAGAAAAGCTTGCGCACGCAATTGATGAAAAATTAAAAGAGTTGAATGACGACTATGCTATTGAAAGAAATAGTGCCTTAAAAAGTATTCGTGTGACTGTATTAAAAGAAAACACTTTTATGTCCTTTATGGAAAGCAAGGGAAAAGTAGGTGGTCAACATAAATTTCCTAGAGTATTAAAAGGAAGTGTGTTGGAAGATTGGAAACAATTTATATTAAATCATTAAGATGTTGGCGCCAGTTATAAAGGGGGTTTTGTTAGGATTGATATTAAGCATTTCGATGGGGCCTGTTATTTTTGCCATCATAAAACAAAGTTTAACAAAGGGAAAAACAGCCGGTTATCTTTTTGTAGCGGGGGTGTCTGCAAGTGATATTACCTTATTATTTGTATGTAATGTTTTTGCAAGTTTATTTGTGATGATATTAGACCACAAAGCTTTGGTGGCCTTGTTGGGTGCGGGTTTTTTGTTGCTAACGGGTCTTTATACTTTATTCTTTAAAAAAATTACGCTTCCTGTTATTGATGCAGACAACGAACCCACTTATCGAAAAAGAGATTATGTTGGCATGTTGATGTCGGGGTTTGCAATGAACACGCTAAATCCAAATGTTTTTTTGTTTTGGTTTGCGTGGACCGCTGCCATTGGAAGCATTGCTGCAGATGCTGCCCATCCTATACAATACAAACTATTGGTTTTTGTGCCTTGTTTAGTTGTATTGTTGTTGTCTGACTTATTGAAAGTGGCGCTTGCAAGTAGATTGCGCCCAAAACTTACCGAGAAAAATTTGGTTTGGATTAACCGCATTTCTGCAATGATCATTTTGATATTTAGTGCCGCGTTGTTTGTTAGTGCACTTCAATATACTTAAAAGTTGTAAATTGCTGTAATGAATAAAAAATTTAGCATCCTATTGTTCTTGTTGTTGGGCTTTGTTTTTATATCAAATGCACAAAACGGGCATCTGGTTTTACTAAAAGACCGAGGAGTTACCGTGCGTTCTTTTTCAAAAGGAGATTATATCAATTTTCAATTTAGTAGTGGGCAGTGGATCACGGGATACATTGATTGGATTAAATCAGATACCATTCAGGTAAATCAATTTGCATTACAAAAGGTAATCAACGGCTTTGGGTTGTTGGGCGAAGACACTTTAAGATTGGGACGACTTCAACTACACATTAACGAAATTAAAGCATTCGCGAAAGATCGCGGACACTTTAAAAGCGTGTTTACGAATGGTATCTTTTTGGAAACCGGGGGGCTAATGTATGTTGGATTGAATTTAATGAACAGCACTCTTAAGGGCGACGCTGTTTTTGGTGAAAATAATATTCCAAAATTAGTGGGGGGGGTGGTCGTATATGGAATAGGAAGGTTGATTCAAAAATCAAATCCAGATTATCGACCCATAGGAAAACGTTTTAGTGTTGAAATCTTATAAGCCCGCATTGTGTTAAAAATAATTTACCGAATTTTTTTATACTTATTTTTTTCATCCTTATTGTATGTGGTGATCTTAAAATTTGTAGATCCCCCTATTACAGCTACACAAATTACCAACGCATTTGGATTGGGTTTGCACCGCGACTATATAGATTGGAGGGAGATGTCTGATAATATTAAATTGGCCGCTCTTGCTAGTGAGGATCAGTCGTTCACAGATCATAGCGGCTTTGATTGGGACGCTATTGAAAAAAGCTTAAGGCCAAAAAAGAAAAAGAAAAAATCTAAAATTCCTTTGGGTGGTGGTGCAAGTACTATTACACAACAAACCGCAAAAAATGTTTTTTTATGGCAGGGTGGTCGATGGGATAGATACTTGCGAAAAATTCCAGAGTTTTATTTTACTTTTTTAATAGAATTGGTGTGGGGGAAGCAAAGAATTTTAGAAGTGTATTTGAATGTAATTGAAACGGGGCCGGGTTGTTTTGGGGTGGAAGCCGCGGCACAACACTTTTTTCATAAGTCAGCAAAAAATTTAACGAGGGAGCAGGCGGCTATGATTGTGGCTGGTTTTCCTAATCCAAAAAAATTTACGGCCGTTCCTATGACGGGTCGTGTTGCCTGGAGATATCCTCAAATTTTAAGAGAGATGAATAATATTCAATCGGATGAAGATGTCATAGCGTTGCTAAGAAAATAAATGTGCCTCTATGATTTTGATGGCATTTTTTGTTCTTTCTTCTCCCATCCCAGAAACAATTCCCCATGGTGTTGTTTGGTTCATTAAAAGATCTTTATAAATCGCAAACAATTCGGCGCGGGGTTGAGGGTCGGGATACTCTCTCATTTCATCTTTGGCCCAGGGTAGGTCAATATCACACAACAAATAGAGATCGTATTTTCTTTCATTAATTTTTTCTAAAATAAAGGTGTGTGCATTTTGAAAAACATATTCACACCAAACCTTCATAACATACATATCGGTGTCAACAACGAGCGTGTTTTTTTTATTTTCGATAGATTTTTGTGTCCACTCGTCCTCCAGTGTTAATTGTCCATTCGCAATTGTTAATAAATCTTCGTAATTATATTTTAATCCGTTTTCGGTTAAAAACTGGCGCGCATATTCGGGACACTGAAAAACATTATAATGTTTGGCAAGCGCTTCGCACAGTGTTGATTTACCCGTAGACTCTGGACCCAATATGACTATTTTTTGAAGCGCCATTTTTACTGTTTTAATATTGAATGCTTTTTTTAGACTTCTCGTTCCATGATTTTAATCCTGCAATTGCCAACACGAGTAACACTAAAAACTGAACGCTTGTAAAAGCATAGCCTTTGATAAAATATAATGGTATGGACGCGATGTTGGTGAGTATCCACCATATCCAACTTTCCACTTTCTTTTTAGCCATCAGCCACATTCCAGTGTATGCGGTTGCACTTGCAAAAGCATCTGCCCACGGTATTGCTTCGGGTGCAAAATTTGTTTTTAAATATGTCAAGGACAAAAAGATAGCAGCATAAAAAATAGAAAAAAACAAAAGTTGATACACCCAATCTTTCCTGCTGCTTTTTGTAATGTGTAAATTAATTGTTTTTTGTTGCGGATCTACTCTTGTCCACAAATACCATCCATAAACACTCATGATGGAATAATATAAGTTTACGCTTGCTTCGCCCAACAAATTTCCTTTCACACTTATATATATGTATATTAATGTGTTTATGAGCCCTATGGGATAAACCAAAACATTTTCTTTGCGACTATACCAAACGGAAGCAATTCCTGCGATCACGGCTACCGCTTCTAGGGGAGTCGTTAATAATAAACCCTGGTATATTTCTGTTAACAGGCCGCTCATTTAAATTATGGTGCTAGGGTTCAAAAATATATTATTTCAATGAGTTACGCTTTTTTCATTTTTTCAAGCTGTGTTTCTAAACGAAACATTTCATCGCGAAGTTTTGCTGCTTCCATAAAATCAAGCGCTTTGGCAAACTTTTCCATTTGCTTTTTAGTTTGGGTGATTGCTTTTTCTATTTGTGGAATGGTGGCATAATCAAACTCTTGTTCGCTCATCAAATTGGGGTCGTCGCTGGTGCGAACATTGATATTGTTTAAGGTATATCCTTTAATATCTAATACAGAGGTTTGTTGCATTACCTGCTCTATACTTTTAATAATTGTAGTGGGGGTAATATTATGTTCTGTGTTGTATTTAATTTGTTTGGCGCGGCGTCTATTTGTTTCGTCCATGGTGCGGCGCATACTTTGTGTGATTTTATCCGCATAAAATATAACGCGGCCATTTACGTTTCGGGCAGCACGACCTGCTGTTTGGGTTAAAGATTTTTCGTTTCTTAAAAAACCTTCTTTGTCTGCATCCAAAACAGCTACCAAAGAAACCTCTGGAAGATCTAAACCCTCTCTCAACAAGTTAACCCCCACCAACACATCAATGATTCCCAGTCTCAATTCTCTTAAAATTTCCACCCGCTCTAAGGCATCTATATCACTATGAATATATTTTGATTTGATTTGGATGCGGGTTAAATAGCGATCCATTTCTTCGGCCATTTTTTTTGTTAACGTGGTTACCAACACCCTATCCCCTTTTTCTACCTGTGTAGCTATTTCATCCAACAAATCATCAATTTGATTTTTTGTAGGGCGCACTTCAATGGGCGGATCCAACAAGCCTGTTGGCCTTACTACTTGTTCTACTATCAATCCTGCGGTTTTTTCTAATTCATATTCTCCGGGGGTTGCGCTTACAAATATGGACTGGCCTACCATACTTTCAAATTCATTAAAATTAAGTGGTCGATTGTCTATTGCACTTGGTAATCTAAAACCATATTCCACCAAATTCATTTTTCTGCTTCTGTCACCACCATACATTCCTGAAATTTGCGGAATAGTAACATGGCTTTCATCAATCACGCATAAAAAATCTTTTGGAAAATAATCCAACAAACAAAACGGTCGAGTGCCTGGTTTTCTTCTATCAAAAAATCTTGAGTAGTTTTCAATTCCCGAACAATATCCTAATTCTCGTATCATTTCAATATCGTATTCAACGCGCTCTTTGATTCTTTGGGCTTCAATATGTTTTCCTACATTTTTAAAATATTCAACTTGCGCGCGCATTTCATCTTGTATCTCATAAATAATTTGCTGCACCATTTCCTTTGGAGCTAAATATAGATTTGCTGGAAAAATGGCGGCATTTTCCATCATTTCAATTCGCTTTCCCGATTCTACTTCAATGCTTTCAATAGATTCAATCTCGTCTCCAAAAAATGTAATGCGATATCCATAGTCTACATAAGGCAATCTAATATCAACGGTATCACCCTTCACCCTAAATCCGCCGCGATCAAATTCGGTCACGGTTCGATGATATAAACTATTTACTAGTGCGTGTAAAAAGGCTTGTCGCGAAATCACCATTCCTTGGTGAATGCGAATGATTCCGTTTTCATATTCGGTGGGGTTTCCCATACCATAAATACAGCTTACGCTTGCAACGATGATAATATCTCTTCTTCCGCTTAATAATTGTGCGGTTGCTTGCAAGCGCAGTTTATCCAACTCTTCGTTAATGCTTAAATCTTTTTCGATATATACTCCCGATGTTGGTAGGTATGCTTCGGGTTGGTAATAGTCGTAGTAGGAAACGAAATAACCCACCGCGTTATTGGGAAAAAACTGTTTAAACTCTCCGTAAAGTTGAGCAACCAGTGTTTTATTGTGCGTTAAAACTAGCGTGGGTCTTTGCACATTTTGAATCATGTTTGCTATGGTAAATGTTTTACCACTACCCGTCACCCCCAACAAGGTTTGATATTTATCGCCCGCCCTAACCGCGTCGGTGAGTTGCGCAATAGCTTCTGGCTGATCACCCGACGGGGTGTAATTAGATTGAAGATGAAAGGGCATATGCAAATTTACATGCTATAAACTATCTAAATAAGAAGAAAGTTTATTTAATGCATTTGCAACTTCTTTAATTTGTTCGGTGGTTTCGGTCCAATTTTTTTGTTCTATTGCCTCTCTCACTCCCGGAACCGTTTTTACACCATATCCTGTATAAAAACCTGGCGCATATAAACTGTGTTTAAACCAAGGGCGTCTAGGAAGTCCGTTAGGCGTTAGTAGTGTTTGTTCGGCGGTAAATATTTTTGCATTAATGTTTGCAATTTGTTTTGCATCTGCTGTTGCTTTTATTTTTTCTACTCTATAAGACGCCTTCTCTAAATTATTTAACGCATTTAATATAGATGAAAAATCAATAAAAGGCACTTCTGATAAAGTTTTGGGCGTTGTTAATTTTTCTGTTGGGTCTGCTGCTAATACATACGCCTTATTATTTATAAGCTCATTTTCAATGGTTGCTTTTTCTCTTAAATTATCTACCGCGCTCATTAATTCTGTAATATATCCTTTCACTGTTTTTTGTAAAGAAGTAAAATCAAAGGGTAGGGCGTCCGCCTCTGCCAATCGAAGTGCCGCGCGTCCTGCTGTTTGTGCCAGCGCTACACCATATTTAAATTCAGTGTCCTTAAACCGTGAATAATGATCATACGAATCATAGATGGAGTGGTATTCTCCTCCTGGATCTTCTCCTCCATATCCTATGTTTAAGGAAGGAACGCCAAGATGTTGAATAAAAGAAGAGTAATCAGAACCTGAACCCATTGCACCTAAAGGATAATTTGTTGATTCAAAAATTTCCTTTTTTGATTTTAAGCTTGTTGCATTTGTTGCGCGGTTAGCTTTGTGTCTTTCAAAAACAGTTGCTCCTGTTTGTGGATCAATTACCGATTTGCTAATTTCTGTTATAAATGGTGATAATGCATGTGAACCTTCTACTCCTAAAAATCCGCGCCCATTTCCGTCTGAATTAATATATGCCACCGCTTTTGTTTGTAACTCTTTGGCGTGATCTTCCACCCATTCGGTAGACCCCATTAATCCTGGTTCTTCGGCATCCCAAGCACAATACACCAACGTTCTTTTGGGTCTCCAGCCTTGTTTTAATAAACCACCAATTGCAATTGCTTCGTCTAATTCGGCAGCCATTCCGCTAATTGGGTCGTTGGCGCCGTTTACCCAAGCGTCGTGGTGATTTCCTCTTATTACCCACTGATCGGGGAACTCGGTGCCTTTAATTGTAGCAATAACATCAAGACCTGGTCTTTGTTTCCACTCAAAAGCTAATTTTAAGTGAACGCTTGATTTACTGGGTCCTATGTGATAAACGAAAGGAAGTCCACCTCTCCACTCTGGAGGGGCAACGGGTCCTGCCATGTCTTTTAAAAGGGGGGTTGCGTCATGATAACTAATTGGAAGAACGGGGATTTTTAAAAGGTTTTGTGCATCGTTGTGGTCCACTCTTGGTGCGTTTGCAGTAGATGCAATATTTGGGGTGGTGGGGTCGCCTGGATAAATTACCATATCCATAATAGATCCTCTTTGAACAGTGTGTTCTGTTTTAAATGCGCCTACAGGATACGCTTCTCCTGCACCATATCCATCATCCGCTGGATCAGAATAAATCAAACAACCAATAGCGCCATGTTCTTGTGCAACTTTTGGTTTGATCCCCCTCCAGCTTCTACCATATTTTGCTATCACTATTTTTCCTTTAACATCAATACCATATTTAGCAAGTGTTTCATAATCTTCTGGTAAACCATAATTCACAAAAACAAGGCTTGCGTTTACATCACCGTCTGCGCTCCAACAATTATAGGTTGGAAGTTGGTCTGCTTGTCCAGAAGTGGCGTCTTCCTTTAACGCAGGCTCCTTTAATAATGCTTTAAAATTAGTAGCGCCGCTCATTTCTAATACGCGCGTAATGGGTGTTGGAAACATTAATTGATAGGTTTCGATTTTTGTATCCCAGCCACTTTCTTTAAATACTTTTACAATTTCATCTGCAACAAATTTTCCTCCAGCAGAACCTAGGTGGTGTGGTACAGAAGAAAGTAGTTTAATGTTTTGTCCAATTCTCTTTGCGCTTAGTTGTGCATCAAAGTCTTTTTCTATTTTGGTTTGGGCGTCGCTGTTTTTAAAACCAAGTATGTTTTTTTGTGCAAAAAGCGCGGAAGTTAAAATATTAAAAAATAAAAAAGTAAGTGTTGTTTTTTTCATATGAATGAATTGTAATTTCTTAATGTGATAAATAAAATATTTTTTGTTTATGGTTTTTCTATGTTTCTATTTAAATAATGGGTGTAGTTGGGTAGTTCGTATTCATACACCTCTTGCATAAAACGAGAGGTCATTAAAAAATCGGCGGTGGTGCGATCACAGGCCATTGGAAGATTCCAAGCAACCGCAAGTCTTAACAACGCTTTTACATCGCTATCATGTGGTTGTGCCTCCATGGGATCAAAAAAGAAAAAGATGACATCAATATCTCCCGTTGCAATCATTGCTCCAATTTGTTGGTCGCCGCCCAGCGGACCGCTTAAAAGTTTTTTTACTGGTGTATCTAGGGCTTCTTCTATTAATTTTCCTGTGGTTCCTGTGGCTACCAATGAGTGTTTTGCAAGTGCTGATTTATTATAGATGGCCCATTCTATGAGGTCCCTTTTTTTATTATCGTGTGCAATTAGGGCAATTCTTTTTCTTTTTTCAAGCTTGCGAATATTATTATTTGCCATATTGTTGATTTTATAAATTTTGCTATTGGATTGCAAATCGACTTACTAAAGGAAGTCCTACTAAGATAACTAAAATTATTGGTAGGGATAGGGAAAATAGAGACAACAAAAACCCTATTAAAAACAAAAAAATAGGATAGGTAAGTAATAAAATAGCAAACAAGACAGAATCATAAAAAACCGTTCCTTTTGTTTTTTTAAAAACAAAGTTTTTAATGGGTATATAATAGGGTGTTTGTATGGCGCGTGTGATGCGACCTAATAAAAAAAGAAACCTATTTGTTTTTTTTGTTTGTTCTCTGGTGGGTTCTATGATGTTATTGTTTAAAACTTTAAAAACTTCCTCATTAAAAATAACCCTGTCTTTTCCAGATGTTATAATTGTATCAAAAACAAATGGGTTAATTTTAATATTCACTCTTTTTCCCATTCCAAAAAAATTATTATAGGCTATCCCCGCAATATGAATGGTTGGCTGCACTCTTAGTTCTTGGGCAGCTTGTAAAATTCGAGCGGTTCCTTTTTTAAACGGTTGAAGTTGGTTGGTGTTTAAACAAATGCCTTCTATAAATATTAATACAGCTTCCCCTTGAGATAATAAATTTTTTGAGGCTATGAAAGCGTATTCATTAAGGTGAAGAAATTCTTTCCCCTCTCTTAATCGGTATACAGGTATCATATTTAATAAGCCTAATAAAAAACGATGATGTTTTTTTGTAAAAGCGTCACCTCTTGCTAAAAAATGTACCCGTCTTTTATAATATGAACCAATAATAATAGCGTCTAAAAAAGAATTAGGATGATTAGCAATAATTAAAAGGGGGCCTTTTTGTCCAAGGTGCTGTTTGTTTTGTATTTGAATTTTTTTACAAAAAATAAACAGCCCACAACGAATTAATATTTTTAATAGATTTATCAGTGTTGTATAATTTATATAAATATAAAAAAACCGCACCATAAATGATGCGGTTGTACCTACTAACTAACTAAAAACAAAAATCTTTATATAAAAAATACTGTGTCTTTCTATTTTGCTGCCTCTACTGCGTTTGCGGCAATTTTCGCTCTAATTTTTGCTTCTATTTCATTCGCCATTTCTGGATTGTCGTGTAAAATTGTTTTTACAGAATCGCGGCCCTGTCCTAGTTTATTAGAATCATAACTAAACCAACTTCCTGATTTTTGAATGATCTCTAATTCTACTCCCATATCAATAATTTCTCCAATTTTACTTATTCCTTCTCCAAAAATTATTTCAAATTCTGCAGCTCTAAAAGGTGGTGCTACTTTATTTTTAACCACTTTTACTTTCACCCTATTTCCTACAGCTTCATCCCCATCCTTAATTTGTGCCATTCTTCTAATATCTAAACGAACAGAGGCATAAAATTTTAAAGCGTTTCCTCCGGTGGTTGTTTCTGGATTTCCAAACATCACTCCAATTTTTTCACGTAACTGATTAATAAAAATACAAATGGTGTTTGTTTTATTAATTGTAGCGGTTAATTTTCTTAATGCTTGACTCATTAAACGCGCATGTAATCCCATTTTACTATCTCCCATTTCACCTTCTAATTCACTCTTTGGAACTAAAGCTGCAACAGAATCAATTACTAATACATCAATTGCTCCAGATAATATTAAACGATCTGCAATTTCTAATGCTTGTTCACCATAATCTGGTTGAGATACTAATAAATTATCTACATCTACTCCTAGTTTTTTTGCATAAGCACTATCAAAAGCGTGTTCCGCATCAATAATTGCACACATTCCACCTTTTTTTTGAGCTTCTGCAATAACATGAATAGCTACTGTAGTTTTACCAGAAGATTCTGGCCCGTATATTTCTACAATTCTTCCTTTTGGTAAACCACCAATACCTAACGCAGTGTCTAAGCCAATAGATCCTGTTGAAATTACCTCTTGTGGTTCCTGGCTGCGTTCATTCATCATCATAACGCTTCCTTTACCATAATCCTTATCAATTTTATCGATGGTTAATTTTAAGGCTTTTAATTTTTCTACGTTTGGGTTACTCATTGCTAGTCGTTTTATGTTTTCTTTAAATATTTATGTGAAGGTAGGGATAAATTGTTAATAAACTAAAAAATTTAGTATTTTTTTACTAATTAGATTAGTTTTTATCTTGTTTAGGGTATTTTTAATTTTTAATTTATTGATTTTCAATTATTTATTTATTTAGCAAACAATTTAGTATTTTTTAAGATACCATAGTAAAGTATTTATTTTATTAAAAATAGGGGTGATTATTGATCATTTTTTAGCTTTAAATTTAGAGTTTGATCCTGTAAAAGGATTTAATATGGTTGTTTTTTGTTTGATGGATTAAAAGTAATGGATTAGGAAGGGATTTTAAAATTGGCTTCAAAATAGCAATGTGTATTATTTAGGTAGTATTAATTAATAATACATTTATATAAATAAACTAATACTATTACGGCTGTTAATATCTTAATATCTTAGTTATACACAGTAAATATTCTTTATTAATTTTTTTATTAAAATGCGCTAAAATTCAATACTAGTAAGGTTTATATTTTATTTAAACATATATAACAAACCCTTTTTTATTTTGTTTTTAATTTAATAAACAGGTTATACACTGTTAATTAACGGGCATAAGTACACCTTTAAAAAGTGGAAAATCTAATGATTGAATATTTCTAATTTTGTTATTCTATTTTTATGCAGGTTTATTCACGCAAAAAGTAGAGATATCCACGAAATATTTATTTATCCACCCACCTATTGTGTATTTTTAATTCCATTTTTACTAAAAAAAGCCTTCAAAATAAAGCCCATACTAATTTTTAGTAGTTAGAAAACATTATTTTTGCTCTCCTATAATTATAGATATATGTCAATTATTCAGAACATTAGAGAAAGAGGTGCTTGGATCATCTTTGGTATTATTGCTATTGCTTTAATCGCGTTTATATTACAAGATGGTATTGGTAGAAAAAACAGAGGTACAAGCACGACCGTTTTAGGAAAAGTAAACGGTAATGAAATTAATAAAATTGAGTTTGAAGAAAAATTAGATGCACAGGTTCAAAACTATGCTTCTCAAGGAGTCAAAAGAGAACAAATCATTGGTTTCTTATGGAACCAAGAAGTGGATCGTTTATTATTTAAGACAGAAGAAGATAAATTAGGAATTACAGTAGGTAATAAAGAATTAAACGATGTTTTATTTGGAGATGAATCACCTTTTAAACAAGAGTTTACAGATAAAACCACTGGCGAATTTAAAGTAAACGATGCGCGTCAAGCAATTGCTCAAATTAAAAAAAGCAAAAATGCCCCCCAAATTAAGCAAATCGAAAACTTTTATATTGTTCCATCCATTGAGAATAGATTAAGAGCAAAATATCAAGCGCTTGTTATTAAGGGGGTGCAACTTCCTAAATGGTTGGCTGATAAAGAGTATGCAGACGCAAACGCCTTGTCTAGTATTTCTTATGTTGCCGTTCCTTATAGCACCGTTGTTGATAGTACAATTAAAGTATCCAACGACGATATTGCAAAATATTTAAAAGAAAATAGTGCAGCTTATCAAAACGAAGAAGCTTCTCGTAATATTAGCTTTGTGGGTTTTAGCGCTGCTCCATCTTCCCAAGATTCTGCCGCTGCCTTTAAACAAGTAGCTGATTTAAAACAAGATTTTAAAAACAGCACCGACGTGGTGTCTTATTTGAATAGAGTGGGCTCCGACGTTCCTTTTTACAACAGTTATATAAGTAAAAAATCAATACAGGTTCCGCAAAAAGATTCCATTCTAAGCTTAACTACGGGTGGTGTTTTTGGACCATATGTTGATGGAAAAAATTATACCATTGCAAAAGTAGTTGGCGTTACACAATGGCCAGATAGCGCAAGCGTTAGACATATATTAATTGCAACCACTAATCCACAAAACGGACAAGCGATACGCGCAGACAGCGCTGCTAAAATTTTAGCAGATAGTATTAGCTTGGCAATTAGTAAGGGCGCAAGCTTTGAGGCGCTTTGTCAAAAATATTCTGATGACCAAGCAAGTAAGGCGGTAAATGGTAAATATGATATGTTCCCTCAGGCAAAAATGGTTCAACCATTTAATGATTTTGCTTTTGATAAACCCGTTGGCGCAAAAGGCGTGGTAAAAACAGAGTTTGGATATCATTACATGGAGGTGTTAAAGCAAACACCAAGAGGTCCCGCATATAAAATTGCTTATTTATCTAAATCTTTATTACCAAGTACCGAAACCATTAACGCAGCGTCTACTGCCGCCGCACAATTTGCCAGCAGCAGCAAGGATTTAAAATCTTTTAATAGCAACGCGGTAAAAATCAATAAACAAGTTTTACCCGCAACCAACATCAAGGCAAACGACTATACCATTGCTGGAATTGGGGAATCAAGATCCATGGTTCGTTGGGCTTTTGAAAAAGACGTAAATGATGTTTCTGAACCGTTTGAAGTAGGGGATAGTTATTATGTGGCTATTATTACTAGTGAAGAAAAACAAGGATTATTAAGTGTAGAAGCCGCAAGACCACAAGTAGAAGGAATTATTAGAGATCAACAAAAAGCCGAAAAAATTAAAGCCACACTAAAGGGCAACACTCTTGAAGCTTTGGCCGCTAGCGGAAAAACAACGGTTCAGCGCGCTGATAGTGTTGGGTTTAGTTTCTCCATGCTTCCTGGAGTTGGAAATGAACCAAAGGTAGTTGGCGCCTCTTTTAATAAGGCGTTGGTGAATAAGGTGAGTGAGCCTATTGCAGGTAACACAGGCGTGTTTGCATTAACGGTGAATGCGATTTCTGCAAAACCAGCACAACAAGACCCCGCTTTATTTAAAGAAGAAAACCTTCAAAGATTACGTAGTGTTTTATATAGAACCAATATTGCTTTAAAGAAAGTAGCAAGCATAGAAGACAACAGAACAAAGATTTATTAATAAATCAATAGAGCGCAGGTAGATCAAAACCTTCTTTTACTAAATAAGAAATTTGCAGCCCCCCCGAACCGTCGGAGGGGCTGTTTTATTAAAATAGTGTGTAATTTTGTGTAATGTCAGAAGCTTTTGTAAATAAGGTTGCAGAGAGCGGTTTAATTAGTTTAGACCTTGCCTCTTTTTTACCAACCAACGAGTTGGTCGTGTTTGATATAAAGCCCTATTTATTTATGGAGCTTATTTTAAAAGAAAAAGAATTTCGTCAATCGCTTTCTGAAATTGATTGGTCACAATACCAAGATAAAATTGTAGGCATTCATTGTAGCGCGGATGCTATTATTCCAATGTGGGCAAACATGCTGGTGGTATCACATTTAAACCCATTTGCTAAAGCAGTATATTTTGGGGATGAAAACAAAGTAAGAGAACAAATTTTATTAGAAAGCATCGCTACTATTAATGCCAGTGACTATGCGGACCAACGAGTGGTGGTGAAGGGTTGTGGAGAAATACCCATTGGAGAGTCGGCTTACGTTGCAATTACACAAAAGCTAAGACCCACCGCAAAAAGCATAATGTATGGAGAACCCTGCAGCACCGTTCCGGTATATAAAAAAAAGAATTCCACATCATGACGCAACCCTTTACCAACGAACTTTCTTTTGCACAGCAAATGGATAAAGAGGATCCGCTGGCTAAATATAAAAAAGCGTTTTACTTTCCACAACACAACAACGAAGATGTAATTTATTTTTGCGGCAACTCTTTAGGACTACAACCCAAAAGCGTACGCGATGCAATAGAGGTTGAATTAAATAGTTGGAAAGAGTTGGCAATAGGCGGTTATATGAAGGGTACCAATCCTTGGTTGTATTATCAACAATATTTAAACAAACCATTGTCCCACATCATGGGATGTTTAGAAGAAGAGGTTACCGTAATGAATGCGCTAACCGTAAACCTTCATTTATTTTTATTAAGTTTTTACAAGCCCCAAGGAAAGAAAAACAAAATTATTATGGAGGCGGGCGCGTTCCCATCAGATCAATACGCCGTTGAAACAATCGTAAAACATTATGGGCTGGCTCCGGATCAAATTATTATTGAGTTGGTGCCACAACCGGGAGAAAAAATTTTAAACACCAAAGACATTGTTACAGCCATCAAAACAACAGGAGAAGAACTCGCGCTGGTTTTGTTGGGCGGCATTAATTATTATACCGGACAGCTTTTTGATATAAAAAATATTACACTAGCAACGCACGAGGTGGGCGCAATAGCAGGATTTGATTTAGCACATGTAGCAGGAAATGTGCCTATGCAATTACACGACTGGAAGGTGGATTTTGCGGTGTGGTGTAGTTATAAATATTTAAACGGGGGTCCCGGTGCCGTGGGTGGTGCGTTTGTGCACGAAACCCACGCAAAAAAAATAGATACACCAAGGCTGGGTGGTTGGTGGGGCAACGAAGAATCCACAAGATTTAAAATGGAAAAGGGGTTTGTTCCAAAACCCAATGCGGCTGGCTGGAACCTAAGCACTGCGCAGGTTTTTAACACGGTGTGTTTAAAAGCAAGCTTAACGATATTTGAAGAAGCAAACATTCATACCATTCGAAAAAAGAGCATCCTGCTCACCAACTATTTAGAGTTTTTATTAAAAGACATTACCCATTTGAATTTTGAAATTATAACACCGCCCAACCAAGAAGAAAGGGGGGCGCAACTTTGTTTATATTTTAATGAAAGAGGAAAAGAGGTTCACCAAAAAATGCACGACGCAGGAATTGTAGTAGATTACAGAGAGCCGGGAGTTATTAGGGTGGCGCCTGCGCCACTATATTGTAGCTTTGAAGATGTACATCGTTTTTACATGATCATGAAAAACTTAAAAGCAGAATAGTATGAGCAAGGAAAATAAAACTTTTTCATTATTGTGTTTAGGTGATTCTTATACTATTGGTGAATCGGTTCCTTTGCACGAGGGCTTTCCCTATCAAACCATACAAAAATTACGTAAGGCGGGTTGGTCTTTTTCGCCAGCAGAGGTGGTTGCTAAAACCGGTTGGACCACCTTTGAATTATTGGCCCATCTAGAAAAAACAATTTTAAACAATCACTACGACTTTGTTACCCTATTAATTGGTGTAAACAATCAATACCGAGGCCTGTCTTTGGTTGATTTTGAAAAAGACTTTATAATACTATTACAAAAGTCAATCGCTTTTGCAGGTGGAAAGGGTAAGCATGTAATAGTGTTGTCTATTCCAGATTGGGGCGTGACTTCTTTTGCAAAAAGTAAAAAGATAGACGCAGAAAAAACCAGCAAGGAAATTAACGCGTTTAATGAAGTGTGTCAAAAACACGCATCTTCAAGTGGTTGCCAATTCGTAAACATTACAGAAAATACGAGACAAGCAAACGATCACACCAACCTGTTGGCATCGGATGGATTACACTATTCGGCCGTAGAACACGAAGTGTGGGCCAATTTTGTAGCACATAAAATAATGCAATAGTTTTTTAACCCATCCACACATTATATTAATGTGCTTCTAGCCAGTTTTTGCCCACACCCACTTCGGCTTCTACGGGAACTTCATTAGGCAAAACCATTGCACCCTTCATGCAAGAAAGAATTAATTCTTTTAATTCCGGTAATTCTTTTTCGGTTGCATCAAACACCAATTCATCGTGCACTTGTAAAATCATTTTAGAATCCCAATGTTTCTTTTTCATTTCCGAATGAATTTTAATCATTGCCAACTTAATCATGTCGGCAGCAGACCCTTGTATGGGAGAGTTGATCGCGTTGCGTTCCGCAAAACCGCGTACCGTAAAATTACTGCTATTAATATCTCTTAACCATCGTTTGCGTCCCATCAGGGTTTCCACAAATCCCAATTCTTTTGCGTTGTTAATTTGTTGATCCATGTACAACTGAATGTTTGGAAACTCTTTTTTATAGTTGTCAATGATTTCTTTTGCTTCCGTACGTGATATTCCTAAGTTTTCTGCCAAACCAAAAGCCCCCTGTCCATAAATAATTCCAAAGTTCACGCTCTTGGCTTTGTAACGCATTTCCTTTGTTACCGCCGACTCATCTATTCCATATACTTTAGCTGCGGTGGCGGTATGTATATCCTTACCAAGTTTAAACGCTTCACACATATTAGGGTCTCCACTAATGGCGGCTACAATTCTTAATTCAATTTGAGAATAATCTGCGCTCACTAAAATTCTACTTGGATCGCGCGGTACAAAAGCCTTTCTTATTTCGCGGCCACGCTCGGTACGAATTGGAATGTTTTGTAGGTTGGGGTTGGTGCTGCTTAAGCGACCCGTTACTGCTACCGCTTGCGCATAGCTGGTATGAATACGGCCCGTTTTTGGATTAATTAATTCTGGTATTGCATCAACGTAGGTGGATTTTAATTTTGTAAGCTCCCTAAAGTTTAAAATATCGTCTACAATTTTATGTTTAGCCGCCATTTTTTGTAAGACATCTTCCCCGGTTGCATATTGACCCGTTTTGGTTTTTTTAGCTTTGGCATCTAATTTCAAAATATCAAAAAGCACTTCACCCAATTGTTTGGGAGATGCTAAATTAAATCTTACGCCGGCTTGTTCATATACCCTCTCTTCACTTTGTTTAGCCTCTACCTCCAATATTTTACTATAGTCATTTAAAAATTGATTATCTACTTTAACTCCCTCGTATTCCATATCCACCAACACGCGTACTAAAGGATTTTCAACTTCTTCAAAAACGCGAGTGACCTCCTTTTTTTGAATGAGGGGCGCGATGCTTTGTTTCAATTGAAAAGTAATATCGGCATCTTCGGCTGCGTATTCGGTAATTTGTTCTAAAGAAGCGTCTCGCATGCTTCCTTGATTTTTTCCTTTTTTACCAATGATGCTTTCAATAGCAACGGGTTCATATCCTAGAAATTGAGCGCTTAGCAAGTCCATACTACGCCTACCCTCTGGTTCTATTACGTAATGTGCCAACATGGTATCAAAAGTATTACCCACCAATTCCACACCATACCACTTCAACACTAAAAAATCATATTTTAAATTTTGTCCAATCCACAGGACGTCCTTTTTTTCAAATAGCGGTGAAAATAATTTTAAAATATGTTTCGCCCCGTCTTTTCCATCTCCATCATTTGCTACCGGAATATAATAACCTTCGTGCGCTTTATAAGAAAAACTTAATCCCACCAACGATACATTATTAGCATCCACTCCTGTAGTTTCCGTATCAATACAAATTTCACTTTGTTGTAATAAAGTTTTTACTAATTTTTCAATAGCAGCATCGCCCACCACCGACTCATAATGATGATTTGTGTTATTGATATTTTTATTCACCACTAAAATCGGAGCGCTTTCTTCTTCACTCACAACGTCTGCCTCGTCTAACTCTTCGGTTGGCCCTAAATTAGTTTTTTTAGTCTTTGCGGGTTTTGCTTTTACTACATTTCCAAATAAATCGGTTTGCTCTTCGGTATTTACTTTGGAAACGACCTCAAATTCGCTTCCTAAAATTCTTTTACCTAATGTTTTAAATTCTAGTTCATTAAAAATTTCGGTGAGCGCGGGAATATTTTTTTCTTTTAGTTTAAAGTCTTCCTCGTGAAATGTAACCGGAACGTTGGTGATGATAGTAGCCAACTTTTTACTCATGATAGCAGACTCTTTTCCTGACCGCACTTTTTCTCCCATCGAGCCCGTAATCTTATCGGCGTTTGCCAATACGTTTTCAAGCGTGTCGTATTGTTTTAATAATTTGGCTGCAGTTTTTTCTCCTACACCCGGAATTCCTGGAATATTATCTGAGGCATCACCCATAAGCCCTAACATATCTACCACCTGTTCCACTCTTTGTATGTCCCACTTTTCACAAATTTTTTGTGCTGTTAAAATTTCTTCTTTATTTCCAAAGGCGGGCGGTTTCCATATAAACACATTTGGATGAATTAATAGTTGACCATAATCTTTGTCCGGAGTCACCATATAAACTTCATAACCAAGGTCTGCAGCTTGCCAAGCAAGGGTACCAATAATATCGTCTGCTTCATATCCATCATATTCAATGACGGGTATATTAAATCCTTCAATAATCGCTTTAATATGCGGTAAAGAGTCTAATAAATCTTCTGGAGCTTCTTGGCGATTTGCTTTGTAATCAGAAAAGTCCGTATGTCTTTCGGTGGGGGCGTGCGTGTCAAAACATACCGCAATATGCGTTGGGTTTTCTTTCTTAATAATTTCTAATAAGGTATTGGTAAAACCAAATTGAGCGTTGGTGTTAATTCCTGTAGAAGTAATACGCGGTGTGCGTATTAGCGCATAATAGGCACGATAAATCAAGGCCAGCGCATCTAATAAAAAAAGCTTTTTAGACATGTTGCTAAGATACCCAAAAAAACGGCCGCTGATGAAAGCGGCCGCGTAAAACTTTTTGTTTTTAAAATATTTTATAACCCATTAAAGGCTATTTGATACCATACTTATGCTTGTAGCGTTCGTATAGCTGCTTTTGTTTGTTATCAAGTGAAATAGATCTTCCTTGAATAAAAGCGTGGCTTAATTGATTGCTGCGCATGTCTAAAATATCACCCTGGCTTACAATAATATTGGCGTCTTTGCCTACTTCAATAGAACCCGTTTTGTCATCAATACCCAAAATTTTCGCACTATTTAGGGTGATGGCGGTGAGGGCTTCTTCTTTAGTTAAACCATAAGTAGCAGCCGTTCCTGCATTAAAGCTAAGGTTGATTTGTTTAGCGTTATCGCTCATGTCATTCAAAGCAAATAACACACCCGCTTTGCTTAATTGTGCTGGTGTTTTATAAGGTTGATCAATATCATCATCTTCGGTTGCGGGAAGGGCGTGTTGTTGATCTATAATTACTGGAATTTTATTTTCTGCTAATAAATTAGCTATTTGAAAACTCTCTGATCCACCTACAATCACAATGTTGAATCCAAAAGTTTTTCCTAAATCAATAGCAACCAACATTTGTTTTACTTCATTAGCGCGCACAAATAATTTTTGTTTGCCTTCAAACAAAGCGCGCGTAGCTTCAAATTTCAAATTACTAGCAACATGATTTTTTTCTTGCAAATAAGCCTTTGCCTGAGTAAAAAAGTTTTTAATAATTTCTATTTTATCAAATGCGGCTTTTGCAGGATCCGAAGGGGCGCCAACGCCCATCATCATGGCGCGGAAACCGCCACGACCCCCGCGACGAGCCATCATGGATGGAATAGTGATGTACATGCCCGTATTGGCTTTATATTCAGCATCTTCATAATTCCATGCATCTAATTGAACCACACTAGAGCGCCCCTCAATGAGTTCACCTTCGGGAGCAATATGCGCCAACAACACGCCATTAGAGCGCAATACGTTGGTTACTTTTGAATCGGTATTATAAGAAACAATACTTCTTATGTCTGCATTGTTTTCTCCAATTTCTTGTAAGTCGTTGCTACCACGAACCCCGCTTGAAATTTCTTTCAAACCTAAAAAAGAATTAGGTAAGATTAAACCAGGATAAACTTGTTTTCCTGTTCCATCAATTTCGGTAGCGCCTTTTGGAACCGGAACACCCACCCCCACAGCAGTAATTTTTCCTTTTTCAAACACTATCGTAGCATCATTTAAAACGGTACCGTTACCCACATGCACGGTAGCATGAGTGATTGCGGTAGCGCCCTTTTGAGCAGGAGCGGGATACACCGTTTCCTGAGCCTTCGCCATTGTTACTAACAATGCAAAGGATAATATTAATAAACTAGCATATTTCTTTTGCATACATTAATTGTTTTCGTTTTCATAAATAGTGGCCATATGATCTTCGTGTTCGTGATCGCCACAAGTTAATAATACTTGGAAGCTAGGTGTAGCGGCGCGCATTGGCATACCCGCGCGTTTATCCCCCAACATTTTTTGAATCAATCTAGATTTTTCGGCAGTAATTTTTTTACGCGCTTCGGCATCTTTTTCTCTATCAAAATAAACAACACCATCTACAATTGTTTTTTCTGCCTTAGCATAAATACTTAAAGGATTGTCGGACCACAATACCACGTCCGCATCTTTACCCACCTTAATGCTTCCTACTTTATTATCAACGTGCAAAGCTTTAGCAGGATTTAAAGTCACCATTTTTAAAGCCTCTTCTTCGCTCACACCACCATACTTCACAATTTTGCCTGCTTCTTGATTTAATCTGCGCGCCATTTCTGCATCATCAGAATTAATACAAACGTTTAATCCTACTTTTTGCATAATTGCAGCGTTGTATGCAATTGCATCTTGTACTTCTGTTTTATACATAAACCAATCTGAGAAAGTAGAAACACTGGCGCCGTGTGCTTTCATTTTGTCGGCCACCTTATATCCTTCCAAAATGTGCGTGAAAGTATTAAACGTAAAACCATATTTATCACCTACACGCATAGCGTATGTAATTTCTGGCTGTACATAAGAGTGACAAGTAATGAAACGTTTTTTATTTAAAATTTCTACAAGTGCATCTAATTCTAAATCACGACGCCCGTTAGGATTCGCCTTAAGATTTTTTTGATAATCAACTGCGCGATCAAATGCATCATTCAACACTTCTTCTACTCCCATTCTGGTATCGGGGTAACGATTGTTGTTGGTGCTGGTTGTTCGTTTTACGTTTTCACCTAAAGCGAATTTGATAAACGGATCTGCACCCGCAAATTTTAAGCCCTCGTCTGAAGCGCCCCAACGTAATTTAATTAATTGAGTTTGTCCACCAATGGTGTTTGCAGAACCATGTAATATGTGTGAGCTTGTTACACCACCACTTAATTGACGATAAATATTTACATCTTCTGGATTTAAGTTATCACCAATTCGCACTTCCGAAGTAACCGACTGGCCCCCTTCGTTGGTAGACATTGACGCAATGTGAGAGTGTTCATCTATCACACCAGGACTCAAATGTTTTCCGGTACCGTCTACTATTTTAGCAGAAGCATCAGAAATGTTTTTGCCCACCTTCGCAATTTTACCACCCTTAATTAATACATCTGTATTTTGTAAAATTCCATCTTTTTCGTTAGTCCAAACGGTTGCATTTTTAATTAAAATGGTTTCTTGTTGAGGAACCACTTCATTTCCAAAACCAGTAAATGGATAAGTTACTTTTGAAACAAATCGTGCGCTATCTTGACCGCCGCGTCTAAAATCACCTCTGGCAGTTTCGTTTGTTGTGCCTAATGCACTCTTGAATGTTGCAGACCAAGTTGATTTATTGCCAGCACCATCGGTTCCTAAACCAGACCAGGTGTTTCCAGAAATAACTCCGCTTAAACGAAGCTGATCTGCGCCACGCCCCTTTTTAGTAGGAAAATTAATTTTAACAAGAGCTTCGTTCACGGTTACTTTAGCTGACAAAGTATCTGCACCAATGATGTTTGCAGATAAATCTTTTTTCACTTCTAAATTATATTCAGTTTTGGTACCATTATTATTAATCGTTAAAGTGTATTTGCCAGCAAGGTTTGTCCATTCTGTTTCATTCACTTCATATTTATTTCCTTGTACCCAGTTTTCAATAATTTTTGAATTCGCGTTAAACACGGGCTCGGTGGTGATAATAAAATTAGCCCACTTGCCCGTTTCGATAGAGCCCACCTGATCATACACACCCAATAAAGTGGCGGGTGTTTTTGTTAAAGCTTCTAACGCTTTGGTTTCTGATAAACCATTTTGAATTGCTTTTTTAACATTCGCTAAAAATTGCTTGCTGTCTTTCATGTCTCCAGACGTTAAGCTAAATGGAATATTTGCTTTTTCAAAAACGCCAGGATTGGTTGGCGCTAACTCCCAATGTTTCATGTCTGCTAATGAAACAAAACGCGCATCATTAGGGTCTTCTACGTCCATTGCTGCAGGAAAATCGACACCTAATATATAAGACGCTTTTGTTTTTGCTATTTCATCAATACGTTGGTAACCGTTATCAGCACCTCTAATAATGTATTGTACACCAAATTCGTCCCCAATTCTATCAGCTCTTACCGCGTTCCACTTATCATCTGTTGCAAAAATTTGCGGCATACTTTGGTTATTGTTCCAAGCTTCTAAAGACAGGTTTACTCCTTCGCTTACAGGTTTTGTTTGATACCATTTTGCATCTAAATATGATTGACGCAAAACAGCAATGCTTCCCATTAAACTACTTGGATAAGATTGCGTAGAAGTTCCTTTATCAAAAGAATATACCGAAGCAGCTTTTGTTTTTAAAATAGCTTTATGATTATCATCTGTTGCCAAACTAACAACCGCACCAGTGCCCCTTGCTAAACCATCTTTGACGTGAGTGAATACGGCACCAAACCCGTTTGCACGAAAACCGCTTGCACCATTTTCGTCTACCGTAAAAATATCTACTGCATTTATTTCGGGACGCACCGCCTGGTTCCAGTTATAGGCACCTGGTTTGTTTGAAATAAATTGTGCAGGAGCGCCAAAGTTAAATCCACCTTGTCCTCGTTGGGGAGCCGGCAAGCCATAACTTGTTAATGCGTCAATAAAAGAGGGATAAATAAATTTACCCGCACAATCCACTACAATAGCATCGGCGGGAACCGAAAGCCCTGTGCCAACCGCCACAATTTTACCTTGCTTAATAATTAATGTTGCCTTTTCAATTTTGGTGTTTTCGTTTTGAATAATTGTTGCATTGGTGAATGCATACAATCCACTACGAACATCTCTTATTCCGTTTATTGGAAATGTTTCTTGTGCTTGTGCTAAGAACACGACACAAAACAGTAGAAGAGAAGATAAGATCCGCTTCATACGCGACTGAATTTAGTTGTTTAATAATACTTCTGAACAGAAGGGTTTTAAAGCTACTAAAAACTTGTTGTGAAAAAACGAAAAAGAGAAAATTTTTGATAAATGGAGGAAGAAATTATCGGCCCATATACACCATTAATATTTGAACATCGCTAGGGTTCACACCGCTAATGCGACTTGCTTGACCCAAAGTAAGCGGGCGCACTTTTTTAAACTTTTGAAGTGCTTCAATAGAAAGCGCAGCCACTTTATCGTAATCAAAATGAACAGGAATTAATTTATTTTCTAATGTGGCCATTCGATCAACGATTTCTTTTTCTTTTTCAATATATCGCTCGTACTTAATTTGAATCTCGGCCTGTTCCAAGCATTCGGTATCGTTGTTTTCTAATTTTAATTTTATATCGGGTGTATGATCTAATATTTGTTGTAGGCTAATATTGGGGCGCAGCACAAGTTTTGAGGCTTTTTGTTTTTCGCTAAGGGGTGCCGATTCAATACTGTTTAAAAAATCATTGATTAGATTTGGCTCAATAGATTCGGTGTTTAGAATAGATTTTATTTCGTTGACCTGTTTGTTTTTTTCATCCACACGACGCATTCTTTCCTCCTTCGCTAAACCAAGTTTATAACTTAATTCGGTCAATCTAAGATCGGCGTTGTCTTGGCGCAATAGGGTTCTAAATTCGGCACGCGAAGTAAACATGCGGTAGGGTTCGTTGGTGCCCTTGCTTATTAGGTCATCAATTAATACACCAATATAGGCTTCGCTTCTTTGTAAAATAAGTGGCGGCTGGTTGTTGATTTTTAAATGTGCGTTCATTCCAGCCATAATGCCTTGACAAGCTGCCTCTTCATAACCCGTGGTTCCATTAATTTGACCCGCAAAATATAAATGCTCAATTGCTTTAGTTTCAAGGGTATAGGTTAATTGTGTGGGCTGAAAATAGTCGTATTCAATGGCATATCCCGGACGAAACATTCTAGCCTTTTCAAATCCAGGAACCATACGAAGAGCTTCGTATTGTACTTCTTCTGGTAAGCTTGTGCTAAAACCGTTTACATATATTTCAATGGTATTCCAGCCTTCTGGCTCTACAAATAATTGGTGACGTTCTCTATCTGCAAATCGATTGATTTTATCTTCAATACTTGGACAGTATCTGGGTCCGACCCCCTCAATACGACCTTGGTACATTGGGCTACGGTCAAATCCGGTCTTTAAAATTTCATGCACCCTAGAATCAGTATATGTAATATGACAAGGACGCTGATCCTTAGCCTTGACTCTGGGAATATTTAAGTATGAAAATCCCACCACCTCATCATCTCCTTCTTGTATTTCCATCTTAGAATAGTCTAAACTACGACCATCTACCCTTGGAGGGGTTCCTGTTTTTAGTCTATCGGACTCTAATCCAAAGGAAACCAGTTGTTCGGTAATGCCTGTGGCAGATTTTTCAGCTACGCGACCACCTCCAATTTGTTTTTCACCTATATGAATAATTCCATTTAGAAAGGTTCCACTGGTAATGACAACCGCATCTGCCTCAATCTTGTGACCCAGGCTTGTGATCACCCCACAAGCTTTATTGTTTTTAATGATTAATTCCTGCACCGAATCCTGGTAAAAATCTACATTAGGAGTGTTTTCCAACATCTCTCTCCACTTTGATGCAAATAAATGACGATCATTTTGAGTGCGTGGACTCCACATGGCCGGCCCCTTACTCTTATTAAGCATTCTAAACTGAATCGTACTTAAATCACTCACAATTCCACTGTATCCGCCAAGAGCATCAATTTCCCTTACTATTTGTCCCTTAGCAATGCCCCCCATGGCAGGATTACAGCTCATTTGGGCAATAGTCTGCATATTCATGGTTACCAATAAAACCTTGGAGCCCATATTGGCCGCCGCTGCTGCTGCTTCACAACCCGCGTGGCCAGCACCTACTACTATGACATTGTATTTTGGAAACATAAGGATTGCAAAGATAAGCCCGTATTGAATACCAAGCAATTCAATTAGTTAGGAATTGTTTTATTTAGTACATTTTATATAGCTGTCCGCAGTTGATTCAAAAAATGTTCCACGTGGAACGTTTTGAATTAGGCACACCCGTTTTACCTATATATTTCTCTAAAATTATTTGGACTGTTCCACGTGGAACATTTTTAGGTAGGACCTGATCCATTTATTCTCCAAGGAGCGCATTTTTTTGATATCTGCTGGTTTTTTGTCCTTATATCCACAAAAATGGAGTGCGCCATGAAAAATTATCCTTAAAAGTTCCTCTTTATAAGGGGTTTTTAGGGTTTTGGCATTTTCTTTTACTCGGTCTATACTTATATATACATCAGCAATGAGTGTTCCCTTTTGTTCTGAAAGGTCAAAACTGATAATATCTGTATAGTAATTGTGTTTTAGGTAGGTTTTATTAATATCTAACAAATACTTGTCGGAGCAAAATATATATTGAAGGCTTGCTACTTTCAACCCCTCTTTGGCTAACTGCTTTTCAATAAACGACTTAAGGGCGGCTCGGTTAGTTAGCGCAGTGTTTTTATCAGCCTTATTAAATGAAATACGCATACAATTGGGTTCTTCTTTATTGCTCCAAATTTCGTAACTATTTGTGTAAAAAAGGAAACTATCTTTGTAATAATATATGAGGAAGTTATCTGAATTAAAAATGGGGCAGTCGGGAGTGATTCATTCTTTTGAAAACGATGAAATCTTTTTAAAATTAATGGAGATGGGATGTATACCCGGTGAAACCATCCGAGTAGAACAAATAGCGCCACTAGGCGATCCTATCTCTATATCGGTGGCTGGATACCAATTAAGTTTGCGTATGAACGAAGCCGATAGTATTCTAATTAGTGCCGAATCCATCACAAACAATTGATAATCAATTAATTAAACAAAATGAAGATTGGTTTATTTTTTGGTTCTTTTAATCCCATACATAACGGACACCTTATGGTAGCTAGTTATGTAGCCAATCATTCTGACCTTAAGCAAGTGTGGTTGGTGGTGTCTCCTCAAAATCCTCTCAAGCCCCAGGGGAGCTTGCTGAACGAATATGATCGCTTGCATTTAGCAAAATTGGCTATCGAAGATGATCTTCAATTAAAGGTTTCTGATATTGAATTTTCATTGCCCCGCCCCTCTTATACCATTGATACACTGACTTATTTACAAGAGAAATATCCGCAACACGAATTTTCGGTGATAATGGGAGGAGATAGTTTTCAAAATTTACCTAAATGGAAAAACTTTGAAACACTGGTTAAAAATTATCGTTTCATTGTTTATCGTCGTGAAGGATTTGATATTAGTAATGATTATGGTGCAGAGGTTTTATTTCTAGAAGCCCCTCTATTACAATTATCTGCGACACTTATACGTAACAATCGAAAAGAAGGAATTACCATTCGTTATTTAGTTCCCGAAAAAGTGAGAGAGGAAATTGAGAATAATAATTATTTTAAAGAAGAAGGCGCGATCCTGCGCGATGCGAAGAAAAAGTAATAAAATTAAAAATAAAAAAACCCTCTGAATTTTTCAGAGGGTTTTTTTATTATCTATTCATGCTGGCCAAAAACTCTTCATTGTCTTTAGTGCCTCGCATACGTTTTAATAATTCATTCATTGCTTCGTCGGTATTCATATCGTTGATGAATAAACGAAGAATATTCATTCTGCCTAATACGTCTTTATCTAATAATAAATCATCCCGTCTAGTACTTGAACCTACCAAATCAATCGCAGGGAAAATACGTTTGTTTGCTAAACGACGATCTAATACTAATTCCATATTACCCGTTCCCTTGAATTCTTCAAAAATAACCTCATCCATTTTAGAACCTGTTTCAATTAACGCAGTTGCTAAAATAGTTAAGGATCCTCCGTTTTCAATTTTACGAGCGGCTCCAAAAAATTGTTTTGGTTTTTGCATTGCGTTAGCTTCTACACCACCCGACAATACTTTACCAGAACTTGGCGCGACTGTATTATGTGCACGCGCTAAACGTGTAATAGAATCTAATAAAATAACCACATCGTGTCCGCATTCTACCAATCGCTTTGCTTTTTGTAAAGCCATTGTAGAAACCTTAACATGTTTTTCGGCGGGTTCATCAAAGGTAGAAGCAATGACTTCTGCTTTCACAGAACGTTCCACATCGGTTACCTCTTCCGGACGTTCATCTACCAACACCACCATTAAATAACATTCGGGATGATTTGCCGCAATAGCATTGGCTACTTCTTTCAACAACATGGTTTTACCCACTTTAGGTTGCGCCACAATCAAACCTCTTTGGCCTTTACCAATAGGCGTAAACAAATCCATGATACGCGTACTGTAATTGTTAGAAGAAGTATATAAGTTTAGTTTTTCAAAAGGAAACAATGGAGTTAAATAATCAAAAGGAATACGATCGCGAATTTCATCAGGACGTTTTCCGTTGACATAATCAACCTTTGTTAATGCAAAATATTTTTCACCTTCTTTAGGAGGTCTAACAGATCCCTGAACAGTGTCGCCTGTTTTTAATCCAAATAATTTTATTTGAGAAGGAGATACATATACATCATCGGGTGAAGACAAGTAGTTATAATCTGAAGAACGTAAAAAACCATATCCATCGGGCATCATTTCTAATACACCTTCGGATGCAATGGCGCCGTCAAATTCAACATTGAAAACGGGTTCTTTGCGAGGTTGCGGATAGCGATGACCTTGTTGGTTTTGCTGACCATTTCCTCCGTTTTGTCCTTGAGTTGCCGTTCCTTGATTGTTTTGTGGTGCAGCGGTGTTGGTTCCGGCTTCGGTGGATGGTTCAGCACTTGCAGCACTTTCGTCTCCAAATAATGCTTGCGCAATTTTAGAAGCCTTATCGTCTTCGCTGTTGTCCTTAACGGGCTCTGCTTTTTTAGTTGCCGCTGGTTTTTTGGTAGCGGAAGTTTTTTTAGAATCTGCTGGTGCAGCTTTTGCAGCTGGGGCGGCAGCAACGGTTTTGCGTCCCCTTTTTGGTTTTTCGTCTTTGTCTTGCACGTGTAACTATAGTTTATTTAAAAATCGAATAAAGATCTGGGATGGTTTGAAACTTTTTTGAAATTTCGGTCGGGATAAATTGACCGGCAAATTGATAGGAGCGATAAAAGTAAATGAAATGATTCGCTCGTTTCTACTGCAATGTTAAGTAGATTTTTAGTAAAAAAACAATTTTTTATACGTTTTTGTGCCTAAATGAGGGTGTTGGGCCCTCGAAACCGATTATCTTTGCCATTCGAAATAATATATATGTTCAACCAACGAATAAAAATCAAGCAATTGTTAAGCGGGACCCCAACGGGTACCCAAGTAGTGGTCATGGGATGGGTGCGCACATTTCGTAATAATCAATTTATTGCGTTAAACGACGGAAGCACGAACGCTAACTTGCAAGTAGTAGCAAGCTTGGGTGAATTTGACGAAGCTGTTTTAAAAAGAATCACCACGGGCGCTTCTTTAAAAGTAACAGGAACGGTGGTTGAAAGTTTAGGAAAGGGTCAAACGATAGAAGTAAAAGCAACAAGCATTGAAATTTTAGGAGACAGCGATGCCGAAAAATATCCCTTACAACCTAAAAAACATTCACTCGAATTTTTAAGAGAAAAAGCACATTTACGTTTTCGCACGAATACCTTTTCTTCCGTGTTTAGAGTAAGACACGCGTTGGCATTTGCGGTGCATCAATTTTTTAACGAAAGAGGATTTGTGTATTTACACACTCCTATAATTACAAGTTCGGATGCAGAGGGTGCTGGTGAAATGTTTCGTGTGACAACACTTCCAATGGAAGGTGCACCCAAAAACGAACAGGGAGAAATTGATTATACTCAGGACTTTTTTGGTAAGAGTACTAACTTAACGGTGAGTGGACAACTTGAAGGAGAGCTAGGCGCCATGGCGTTTTCAGAGATTTATACTTTTGGTCCAACCTTTCGCGCCGAAAATTCTAATACAACTCGTCACTTGGCAGAATTTTGGATGATAGAACCCGAAATGGCTTTTCATGATATTGAAGACAATATGAACTTGGCAGAAGCATTCATTAAATATTTGATTGAATATGTAATGAAAAATAATGCTGATGATTTAGCTTTTTTAGATGCTAGATTAGCCGAAGAAGAAAAACAACTGCCTACCGAAAAAAGAAGCGGACTTGGATTACTTGAGAAATTAAACTTTGTATTAAACAATAATTTTGAAAGAATTACTTATACCGAAGCCATTGATATTTTATTAAGCAGCAATCATTATAAGAAAAAGAAATTTCAATATGATGTAAAGTGGGGCATTGATTTACAAAGTGAACATGAACGATATTTAGTAGAACAACATTTTAAAAAGCCGGTCATTGTAACGGGATATCCTGCAGCTATTAAAGCATTTTATATGCGGATGAATGATGGTTGCGAACCGGGCAAAGAAACTGTTGCTGCAATGGATATTTTAGCCCCTGGTATTGGAGAAATTGTAGGGGGTAGTCAACGTGAGGAGAGATTAGAAGTGTTAGAAGCAAGAATGAGGTCCATGCATGTGCCGGTAGAGGAGATGAGCTGGTACTTAGATACTAGACGCTTTGGAACTGTACCCCATGCGGGATTTGGCTTGGGTTTTGAGAGAATGATCCAGTTTGTAACAGGAATGACGAATATTAGAGACGTTATTGCATTTGCTAGAACGCCCAAAAACTGTGAGTATTAATATAATTATCAGCTAGATATAGCGGCTGGTTTTTTTGTATTATAAGATTCCCTGCCTATATTTGCGACCCAATCGGAGAAATCTGATGGGGATGGATGAAAAATCCGATGGTGCGGTAGCTCAGTCGGTAGAGCAAAGGACTGAAAATCCTTGTGTCGCCGGTTCGATCCCGGCCCACACCACTTAAAGGCTTGATTATCAGTGAATAACGCTGAAAATCAAGCCTTTTTCAATTAAAATATATGCAAATTCCTGCATATAGCTGCATTGTCCTGGCGACAAATAGGCGACAAAATAGAGG
>JAFMJX010000211.1 GCA_017853235.1 Chitinophagaceae bacterium
CTTGAACTGGAAAAAATCAGTGGGTAATAACAACTTTACTACTATGGCTGGTTGGACGACGTATTACTTTGAAAATTTCAATCGAAATGCTTCTTCTAAACAAAGTTCAACTGGTGCTGCGATTCCAAATGATCCAAGATTTTGGTTTATTGATAATGGATTTACCGATCCTACATCAAGAGTTTCTAGCTCCAATCAAAGAGAAAGAGCTACTGCTTCAGCATTAATGAGAATGTTATATAACTATGACGGTAAATATTTTTTAAATGCTTCTTTCCGTCGTGATGGTTCTTCTCAAATTTCACCTAACAATCGCTGGCAGAATTTCTGGGCATTGGGTGGTGCTTGGGAAATTAGTCGTGAGAAATTTTTCCAAAAACAAAACATTTTTGATTATGCTAAGTTAAAAGCTTCTTATGGAGTATTAGGTAATCAAAATACTTATGGTTACGATTATCCTTTTTATCCAGGATTATCTGCAGGAAACGCTGCGGTATTTGGAAACTTAGTGTATAATGCCTATTCTCAATCTTATTTACCTAATCCTAATTTGAAATGGGAAACTGTAGATGCGAAAGAAGTTGGCTTAGAATTATCTGCTTTTAAAAGAAGTTTAAGAATTGAATTAAACTACTTCGATAAAGTAACCAACGATTTAATGACTTTCATTCCTGGTTCTAATGGAGCCAGAAATGGTTTAGATAATATTGGTAGCATCCAGAACAGTGGTATTGAAGTTGCTACTTCTTACACAAAGGATATTAATAAGGATTTGACTATTACTATTAGTGGTAACTTAACTACTTATAAAAACAAAGTTCTTTCTTTAGCAACTCCCGAATTTGCAATTCAATCTGGAGTAAATAGAACTCAAGTAGGTATGCCAATTGGATATTTTTATGGTTACATCGTAGAAGGTATTTATCAAAGTTATGCGGACAAACTATCATCTCCAGTAAACACAGAGTTTAGTTATGGTCCCGGTGACTTAAAATACAAAGATGTGAATGGTGATGGTAAAATTAATACTGCAGATAGAACTATGATTGGTAATCCAACTCCTGATTTTACCTATGGTGGAGCTATTAATGTGAAATATAAAAATGTAGACGTATCGGTTGACTTAGGTGGTGTCTATGGAAACGAAGTGTTCAGAAACTGGGGTGGAACAGAATCTCCATATCAACGTGTGAACTATGCTGCATTTAAAGTTGACAGATGGCATGGTGCTGGAACTTCTAACTGGGATCCTATCTTAGCACAAGATCACAGAATTAACTATGAAGCATCTACATACAATATTGAAGATGGTAGTTATTTCAGATTAAGAAATGTTCAATTGGGTTATAATTTTTCATCAGCTTTAATTTCCAAAGCGCACATTAAAAATTTCAGAGCATTCGTAAACGTTCAGAACATGAAAACCTGGAAATATAATTCAGGTTATACTGCTGAATTTGGCGGTGATGCAATTTCTTTTGGTGTGGATAATGCTGGTGGTGCAATTCCATTGGTAACAACATTTGGAATTAATGTAACATTTTAATTAAAAGCCTAAAATAATATTGAATATGAAAAAGAATTTTAAAATATTTTACAGCTTACTACTTATGTCATCTATGATGATAGGTATGTATGGTTGTCAAAAATTACTAGATCGAAAACCATTGACCGCTACCTTAGAAGATTTAAATCAAGGTGGGTTGGAAGGTCAGATTTATGGATTGTACTCAAACTTGCGTAACAGTGCTGGTTTTACTACTATTCCTTGGTTAGCTGTGAACGATTTTAGATCGGATGACTCTGAAAAAGGAAGTGATCCTTCTGATGGAGCAGAGTGGGTAGCGCCATTTGATAACTTTGCATATGTAAAGGATCTTTGGGCTACGAATCAATATTGGGATGACCATTATGCATTAATCAACTTAGCGAATACAGCAATTCAAACTGCTGATTCATTAAAGTTAACAGATGCTTCATCTATGATCAACGTTGCAGAAGCTAAATTTTTAAGAGCGTACTCTTATTTCGATTTAGTTCGTACTTACGGTGATATTCCTAAAATTGATTTTAGAATATACAATGCTAATCAAGCAAATATTGCTAAATCACCTGCAAGTGCTATTTATGCATTAATAGATGCCGACTTAACTTTTGCTTCTACCTACTTGCCAATAGCATGGGGAAATCAATATCCTGGTCGTTTAACAAGTGGTGCCGCTAAAACTTTATTAGCCAAAGCCCATTTATTTAGAGGTAATTGGTCTCAAGCTTTAGCATTGTCTAACAGTGTGATGAGTTCTGGCACCTATGCTTTATACAACAGCTATTATGGTATTTTCAAAGATGCTGGTGAAAATTGTAGCGAATCAATTTTTGAAATTCAAGCTTATGTAAGTCCTAATGGTTCTGTTGATAATGGAACTGGTTATGCAACTTGTATGGGTGTAAGAGCTTCAACAGCGAGTGGTTGGAATTTAGGTTGGGGTTGGGATACACCAACAGATAAATTAGTGGGTGCTTATGAAGCAGGAGATGTAAGAAAACAATCAACTATTTTATTTTCTGGTCAATCTGATGATCCAGCAACAGGAGGATATGGAAGAGTACTTCCTGGATATGTAACAGATCCAGGTGGATTCTTACCAAGAAAATACTGGAATAAGAAAATATATGCAGATCCTGCGTATAGAACTTCAACTGGTATGTCTGATAATCCAAGATGGATCAACAAAAGAGTATTACGTTATGCAGATGTAGTTTTAATGGCTGCAGAATGTATGAATGAAACTGGAAATGGCGCAGGTGCTGTAGGTTTAGTCAATAGTATTAGAAGCAGAGCTGGCTTAGCAAATATTTCATTTGTGAATCAAGCACAATTAAGAGCTGCTATTAAACAGGAAAGAAGAGTTGAATTAGCTCTTGAAGGCGAAAGATTCTTCGACTTGGTAAGATGGGGTGATGCTGTATCTGTATTAGGTCCATTAGGATATACTAATAAATGCAGATTTTATCCATTACCACAACCGGCAATTGACAAATCTGGTGGCAAGCTGATTCAAAATCCAGAATGGTAATATTCAAAACAAAAACATTATACAATGAAAAATAAATTAATCATTAATGCAAGTGGGCTCTTAGCTCTTGTATTAATACTTTTCTCTTGTCAAAAAATGGATCGCCCAGCTTTAGGAAATTTTGCTAAAGATGCCAATGCTCCAGGAGGACCACTTGCTTTTTATGTAGCATTTGATGGTACTACAAAAGATCCTTTGATGAATGCTGTGGATAGCATACGTGCAGCTTTTGCAGCGGACAATCCTTTAACTTCTATTGATGG
>JAFMJX010000212.1 GCA_017853235.1 Chitinophagaceae bacterium
TAATTACAATAACATCCGATACTATTAAAGTGGGCAGTATTTTTATCGTAAAAGGGCAAGGAGATAAAAAAGAGGTCGCAGTAATGGTAGATACAGATACATTGAAACTAGGCCGATATAAAATTGTAAAATCCGAAAATGGTTCTACACGATTTAATAATGGATGGATCAATGGAGAAATAGAAGGTGTGAAAATTTATAAAACACCAAAAAAATTAAGTGACATCAGTACCAATTGGTTTGCTTTTGATTTAGGATATGCAAACTATACAGACAAATCACCCAGTTTAATGTATATCATGATATACCCAGGAATCATGCCTCCAAATTATGTCACTCCTTATAACTTGAAATTAAATAACAGTAAATCAAGCAATTTTAACCTTTGGATAGTGCAACAAAAAGTAAATCTATATCAACATAAAATAAATTTAAAATACGGTATAGGTTTTGAGATGTTTAATTTTAGATTTGAACAACCGGTAAGTTTTAGAAACGACCTTCCCTCTAAAATGGAAATGGAAAGTATTTCATTTACAAAAAATAAATTATTTACTAAATATTTAACGATTCCATTTCAATTAAGTTATCAATCAAATCCACAAAACAAAAGAAGTTTTTATATGAGTGCTGGAATGAGTGCGGGTTATTTGATTGATTCACGAAACAAACAAATTAGTGCCGAAAGAGGTAAACAAAAATATGATGGCAACTTTAATTTAAACAATTGGAGAGTTGCTACGATTGGGGAATTAGGGGTTGGCGGAATTCGATTATTTGGATCCTATGGATGGACAAATTTATTTGATAAAAAAGCGACCTATTTTGAAATGTACCCATTCTCAATAGGTTTGCGATTTAGTAAATTTTAGCATTGAAGCGGAATTAATATAAACCTTTGGGGCTATACTAAATGTGTCCCTCCAAAATAGGAATGAAGCGCTGCTGGCAAAGCAATTCCATTTTCGGTTTGATAATTTTCCACGATGGCTGCAAAAATTCGAGGTAAAGCCAAGGAACTTCCATTGAGTGAATGTGCAAATTGAATTTTACCATCTGCATCCTTGTATCTGCATTTCATACGGTAAGTTTGGTAAGCTTCAAAGTTGGAAACACTACTTACTTCTAACCATTTTTCTTGTGCGGCACTATACACTTCAAAATCATACGTGATGGCAGAAGCAAATCCCATATCACCACCACACAATCTCAATATGCGATATTGTAATCCTAATAATTGTAGTAATTTTTCGACATGCAGCACCATTTCATTTAAAACAGCATCGCTGTTTTCGGGACGAACAATTTGAATGATTTCAACTTTTTCAAATTGATGTACTCTATTCAACCCCCTTACTTCTTTACCAAAACTACCCGCTTCTCTTCTAAAACAGGGTGAATAAGCAGTCATTTGAATTGGCAAATCAGACTCTTTTAAAACTACATCACGAAAAACATTCGTCACCGGCACTTCGGCTGTAGGAATTAAATAAAAATCATCTTCAGTGGCATGATACATTTGACCTTCCTTATCTGGTAATTGGCCAGTGGCAAATGCGGATGCTGCATTCACCATAAAGGGCGGCAAGTATTCGGTATATCCTGCTGCTGTATTAAAATCTAAAAAGAATTGAACCAACGCTCTTTGGAATTTAGCACCTTTACCAATATATAATGGAAAACCGCTTCCAGTAATTTTAGCACCTGTTTCAAAGTCAACCAAATTATATTTTTTAATCAAGTCCCAATGTGCTTGTGCCCCATTAGGTAATACGGGAGTAGATCCACCTTCTCGAACCACCACATTTTCTTCTGGCGTTTTACCTATGGGAACTAAATCATGTGGCAAGTTGGGAAATTGAACCAAGGTTTTTTGTAAAGTCTCCTCTACCTCGCCCATTTTTATTTTTATAGGTTCTAATTCCTGTTTCCAAAGGGCTACTTCGTTTTTTAATGCCTCTGCTTTTTCTTTTTCACCTTTAGCCATACAAGCACCAATTTCTTTAGATGCTGCATTCACCTTTGATTGTGTCTCATCAAAAGAGGCTTGTAATTGCTTTCTTTCATCATCTATTGCAATAACTGTATCAATCAAATCCAGATGTTGGAAATGCTTGATAGCCAGCTTTTTTTTAGCTAAATCACGGTTTTGGCGTAAAAAATTTACTTGTAACATGAGGTCTACTTTTGGCAAAGATAATCAAACCAACTAACCACGCCTAGATATCCCCTACCTTTGCCCTATAAATTGAAAAAAGAGGGTATGGCGAACGTAGCAGATGACTTTCAAACCAGATGGTGGGCTTTAGAGGAAAAGCTGATGAACCATTTTGGCAAAAAGCCCGATGTGGAAGCAATTTTATTTTTAATAGGGCTTCAGGAAACCGGTTTTATTCGTGAAAAAATAAGCAAGGAGCAAAAGCAGGATTTAATGCACGTAGCAGTGTGTAAAATCCTTTCTAGTAGCGGATATTACCTTTTGGAAGGGAAAGATGAGGAGGGCTGGCCTCACTTTAAACAAACTAAAAATATGCCAGTCATGGATTTGATAGAGCAAGAAGCCTTTCTAAAAGATCACATTTTACTTTATTTTGAAAACAATCAGTTCTAGTAGATTGGTTTTTTAGGGATTTTTATGAATCTTTGCAACAATTAAAAATAAGCATATGCAATTTCCAGCTGAATTAAGATACACCAAGGATCATGAATGGATCAAAATTGAAGGTAATGTAGCTACCATTGGCATTACCGATTTTGCACAAAGTGAATTAGGTGATATTGTATATATAGATATTAATACAGTGGGGCAAAGCTTAGCAGCAGAAGCCGTATTTGGAACTGTTGAAGCTGTAAAAACAGTTAGCGATTTGTTTTTACCAGTGGCTGGAACCATATTAGAAATTAATCCTGCATTAGGTAACCAACCTGAATTAGTAAATACCGATCCATATGGTGCTGGTTGGATGGTTAAAGTTACGGTTGCAAATGTTGCCGATGTAGATGCTTTATTAACCAGTGAAGCTTATAGTAAGTTGGTTCATTAATACCCCTTCATGAAAACTTTATTTTGGGTGGTGGCTGAAGTATTACTGGTATTTATCTTACTCAGTTTACCAGGTGATAATTTTTCAAGCCATGCAAAATTATTTGGTGCCTTTCCTATTGATAAATTAGTGCACATTATTCTTTTTGCAACTTTAGCTATGTCCTTTTTTGTGCATTTTGAAGGAAGTACTAAAGCTTATTTAAAAACAGTGAGAGCCAAAGCTTTAGTTTTAATTTTTTGTATTGTGTATGGCATAGGGATGGAATACTATCAAAAATATTTTGTTCCAAGCA
>JAFMJX010000213.1 GCA_017853235.1 Chitinophagaceae bacterium
CAATGATTCAAAAAATGAATCATTACATCGTTCATCAAGAAGAGAGTGGTTTTGCTCAAGCTTTATTATTAGGTGTCAAAACAAATTTGGATAAAAATATTTTACACGCTTATTTACAATTAGGCATCATTCATATTATCGCCATCAGTGGCATGCATATTGATTTAATATTTAAAAATTTACTTAAAATTACAAGCTGGTTACCACATCATCTGGTTTTTAAATGGCTTGAGCTAATACTTATATTAAGTGGTGTATGGACATACACATTTATTGCCTTTGCTAGTGCTTCCATTGTAAGAGCAAGTTTATTTTTTAGTATTTATTTGATAGGGCGATTTTTTCAACAACCTAGGTATACTCTAAACTGCATCGCTGGAGGTTTATTGATCATGTTGATTTGGGATAAACAAAGTGGTGGGCAATTGGGACTTCAACTATCCTATGCTGCGGTGTTAGGTATTTACTTATTTCATCCCCTTATTGTAAAACTATTACCCATGGATAATATCATACTCCATTTAGTTTGGAGTAGTTTCTCCATTAGTTTTGCTGCTCAACTCACAACACTACCACTTATCTTATTTCATTTTCACCAAATTTCACCTATTATACTGGTAAGTAATTTTGTCATTGTTCCATTAAGTAACCTTTTACTATACGCATTATTGATATTTATCATTTCACCTCAGCAATTTCATATCGCTCAAATATTGGGAAATGGAATTGAAAATTACATTCATTGGCTCAATCAAAGCATTTTGTTTTTTTATGAAAAGGGAATGGGAAATACTTTTTATTCTACGTGGAGCAGTTCCCAAGTGGGAATGTATTATTGCTGTCTATTTTGGGGGTATTTATGGTGGTATCGGACCCAGCCTAGGTATTTCCTTTACATACTTGGACTATGGGTGGTGCATAGCTTTATAAAGTTATTCAGTTATTGATTTTTTTTGTGGAAAATGAGCAAAAAAATAAAATGGCAAAGCGCGTACCTTTGACTATGGAAAAGAAAATACAATCAGCCCTTATTTCGGTTTTTTATAAAGATGGTTTAGAGCCATTAGCAAGAACCTTACATCAATTAAATATTACCATTTATTCAACAGGAGGTACACAAAAATTTTTAGAGGATCTAGGAATCCCGTGTATTGGAGTAGAAACAGTAACAGGATATCCGTCTATTTTAGGAGGTCGGGTAAAAACATTGCACCCCTCGGTATTTGGAGGTATTTTAGGAAGACGTTATGAAGCTCAGGATTTGGCAGAAATGGCACAATATAAAATTCCTGAATTAGATTTAGTCATTGTGGATTTATACCCTTTTGAAGAAACATTACGTAACACAGACGAGGAAAAATTAATTATCGAAAAAATTGATATTGGTGGCCCTTCCATGATTAGAGCGGCAGCTAAAAATTTCAGGGACCTTGTCGTATTATCAGCCAAAGATGATTATGCTACTTTAAACACGATGTTAATTGAACAAAAAGGGCATACCAACATCGAACAGCGCAAAGCCTTTGCAGCAAAAGCTTTTGAAGTAGTGATGCATTATGATATTGCTATTAGTAATTACTTCAACCCTACACAAGGAAAAGTATTACGCTATGGAGAAAATCCACATCAAGTAGCTACATTTTATGGACATTTAGACCAATGGTTTGATCAATTAAATGGAAAAGAACTTTCCTATAATAATTTAGTAGATGTGGATGCTGCCATTGCATTAATAGCCGATTTACCCACCACAAGTTTTGCCATCATTAAGCATACCAATGTATGTGGCGTAGCGCAAAGAAATACTGTATTTGAAAGTTGGCAGGCTGCATTGGCCGGAGATCCTGAAAGTGCTTTTGGTGGAGTATTAGTAACCAATGGCAACATAGATAAAGCAACAGCCGATGCTATTCAAGAAATCTTTTTTGAAGTTTTAATCGCACCAGGATACGATGCAGATGCACTAGCCATTTTATCTAGCAAAAAAAATAGAATATTATTAGCATCTAAGCCAGGAATGACTTTTAAATCCACCCAACAAAAATCTATTTTAAACGGCATTTTAGAACAAGGATTAGATACTGGTAATTATACAAATTGGGATGAAGTAGGTGCAAGACCATGCACAGCTTCCGAAAAAGAAGATTTAAGTTTTGGAAATATTATTTGTAAACATTTAAAAAGCAACGCTATTGCTTTAATAAAAAATAAGCAATTAGTAGGTAAAGGATGTGGACAAACCAGTCGTGTAGATGCACTTCGTCACGCGATTGAAAAAGCAAAACAATTTAATTTTGATTTAAAAGGTGCAAGTTTAGCATCAGATGCATTCTTCCCTTTTGATGATTGTGTTCGCATAGCGCATGCAGAAGGAATAGAAGCCTATATACAACCAGGTGGATCTGTGCGTGATAAGGATAGTATTGCTTATTGTCAGAGCAATGGCTTAGCGATGGTAATGACACAATTAAGACATTTCAAACACTAATTGAGTTTTAATTTAAAACGTATGAAGCAACAGCAAAAAGCATATGCAGCACTTGCTGTTACAAGTATTGTTTGGGGAACTACCTGGGTTGCAAGTAAAATGGGATTGGCTCATTTACCTGCATTTGAACTTGCTAGTATTAGGCAGTTTATGGGAAGCAGTATATACATTAGTTTTTTTCTAATCAAAGGAGAAGGGCTTCCCACTCGAAAACAATTTTTATGGCTGATTCCCATGGCCTTCTTAATGTTTGTTTCAAGCAATGGCTTAGCTACTTATGGGTTGCAATTTATTACCAGCGGATTGGCTGCTTTGATTGCAGCATTGTATCCTTTGAGTGTGGTTTTGATTGAAAGATTTTATTATAAAGCCATTCAAATTACACCTCAAACATTATTAGGTTTATTATTAGGACTCCTAGGTATTGCTTTTATTTTTTACAAAGACAGTTTGGAACTGCATGGTAAAAATTATATGATAGGCGTTGGCTTTTCCATGTTTGCAATGATTACTTGGAGTATAGGTTCGGTGATTATTTCGCGCAGCAATATTAAAATGAATGCATACTACTCCATTGGATGGCAAATGTTTATTAGTGCCATTACTATGGGTTTGATCACTTTAATTTCAGGTAATTACGTTCCGTTGCATGAAATTAATGCAATATCATGGGGCGTATTAGGATATATGGTTTTGGGAGGTTCAGTATTTGCATTTATTTCATTCATCTATAGCATGAAACATTTACAACCTGCGATTGCTTCCTTATATGCATACATTAATCCAATTGTTGCAATATGGGTAGGTTCACTACTACTCAAGGAAGAGATGACTATGACAAG
>JAFMJX010000025.1 GCA_017853235.1 Chitinophagaceae bacterium
TAAGTATATTATAAAAATAATGCCTTAAAAAAAGAAGTAAACTTGTATGCAAAATGGCAATATCAAATCAATAATAATTGGAATAGCTTTTTAGATATTCAATATAGAAATGTAAGTCATAACATGTATGGATTCGATCATACCCCAGATTTAACGATCCAAAGAAATTTTGATTTTATCAACCCAAAAGCAGGAATCACTTACACCAAAGGAAAAACCACTTATTATTCTAGTTTCGCCTTAGCACATAAGGAACCTAATAGAGACGATTTTGAAGCTGGACTTACGCAGCAACCCAAACAAGAAATACTATATGATTGGGAAACAGGATTTACTAAAAAGGATAAATTGTTTGAATATGGCGCCAATATTTATGTTATGAATTATAAAGATCAATTAGTTCTTACGGGTAAAATAAATGATATAGGTGCTTATACCAGAACCAACGTACCAAAAAGCAGTCGTATAGGAATTGAAATAGAAGCTTCTCATAAATTAAACAGCCATTTAACTAGTAGCGGAAACATCACTTTAAGTCAAAATAAAATTGAAAATTTCACTGAATATATAGATGACTATGACAATGGTGGTCAAATAAAAATACAACATAACAACAAAGACATCACCTTATCCCCTGCCGCAACTGCATCTCATGTATTTACTTATACCCCTGATACAAAATGGCAGTTCCATTTTACCACTAAATACGTTTCAAAACAATATTTAGACAACACTCAAAACGAAAATCGAATTTTAAAAGCATACTGGACACAAGATATATCAGCACAATGGAAATGTTTACAACGCCAAAAATGGAATGCTATTTTGCAAGTGCATGCTCTTAATATTTTTGATCATTTATATGAGCCCAATGGCTATACCTATAGTTATTATTATGGTGGAGTCACCACTACCTCTAATAATTACTACCCTATGGCTGGTCGTAATTTTTGGATCAGTTTAAAAATAGATTTAAAATAATTTAAAATCTATAAATAAGCTAAATAACATATTGTCATACTACTACAATGGGGCCCGAAATTCGGGCCCCATTGTAGTAGATATAAAACTTAAAAGATTTAAAAAAATCATACCCCACTAAAAAATGACTAACTACTTTTTGGCATCCACATCCTTTATAAACTTGATTAATCCAGTAAAGTAGGTTAATTGGTCATCATACATGGACATATGTGAACCTTTTGGACAAAATAAATATTGACCATGTTGTACCGCTTTTGACAATGCTTCCATTGCTTTAGGATCCATTGTATCAAATGCTCCACCAATACTTAATGTAGGCACTTTAATTTTAGCTAAATCAGCTTTACGATCCCAGTTTTTTAATACAGCATCTCCAACAACACCAAATTCGGAAGGTCCCTGCATTTTTAAATATAAAGGATAATTCATTTTTGCAAAAGCTCTTTTTACCGGATCTGGCCATGTAGCAGGAGGCATTCTTAAAATATGTTCAGGATAGTAATACTCTTCAATTACTTTTAAATATTCAGGATTGGTATAATCCCCCTTGGCTTCATATCCTCGAATTTTAGCTAACACTGCAGGAGGCAATTTGGGTCCTAAAACTTCATTTGCATATTTCACATAATCAGGAATAGATGGTACCATGTTAGAAATAATCAAGCCTTTTAAGTGTTGTTGATATTTCAATGCATATTCGGTTGCTAAAATACCACCCCAAGAATGCCCTAATAAATAAAAGTTAGAAGAATCTAAATGTAATGCCTGACGCACTGTTTCAACTTCTTCAACAAATTGATCGATATTCCATAAACTTGAATCATTGGGGTTGTCTGAATAAGCCGACCCCATTTGATCGTAATAGATGTATTCAATATTAGCATTAGGCAAATAAGAATCAAAACATTCAAAGTACTCATGTGTTGCACCTGGACCCCCATGTAACAACAATACTTTCATAGTAGGATGATTACCTACTCTTTTAGTCCATACGTTAAATGTTCCTTTAGGAGTTTTTACAGGAATCAATTTTACACCACCAGATAATAAATCCGTTTGGCCAGTAGTATCATGGTAAGAGTTGTAATTTGCTCCTGTATTATTAACATTGCAAGAAAGGCATAAAAAAAGAGCCAATGTGCAACCTAATGCAACTATTACATTTTGTTTAAATAATTTCATATTGGGATGTTTTTGATATTAATAAAAATTTGATCCCCCAATATAAACCATATTTAAGTAATAATATTATTCAGGAAATTTTTCTTGCCAAGCCAACATACCACCCACTACATTTATAACATTAGTAAATCCATAAGGTTCTAACATTAAACAAGCTTGGCCGCTTCTATTTCCACTTCTGCAATAAATAAAAACTTCCTCTTGTTTAAGGTGTTCAATTTCATCCAATTGTAAACTTTGTACCAATCCTAAAGGGAATAATTGGCCTCCAATATTAAAGGCTGCATGTTCATGTGGCTCACGAACATCTAATAAATTGATTTTTTCGCCAGCGTCTAATTTGGCTTTTAAGTCTTCGACTGTGATTGTTTTCATAAGATACTATTTATACTATTTAATCTTGCTTGCTATTTAATAGAATCATGTTTGATAACCGGAGCTACTTTGTCTATCACAATATCTATAGAGCCTCCTTGAGTGGTCATATTTTTTATGGGCATCCCTAAAGAATCTAATTGATCCGAATATAAACGCGGGTTTTGCATTATTATAAAGGCATTTGCAGTATCCTGAATGGCAACACTAGAAGTGATATTCCCTAATTGTAATCCAAGAGTTGCTAAATTAGCTTTTGCCATGCCCACTGTTAAGCCAATTAAATCGGGTACTTCAAATCCCAATGCCGTTCCACCATCTCCCACTAAAAATTGAATCAACGTTCCTGATGACAATTTAGTTCCAGGTGCAATTGGTTTTCCATTAACCAGTTGATCAATAATTACATTTTTATTTCGATCAGCGACTAAACTAATAGTCCCTAATCTCAAACCCAATACTTTCAAATATGTCTCGGCACTTTTTAAAGAAAATCCAATTAAGTTGGGCATATCAACTTGTGGTGCAACAATTCTATTAATAGTTAAATATACTGTTCTCCCTTTTTTGACTATTTCTTCTGCTTCTGGAATTTGTCTGAGTACCGCATTTCGAGCAAGGGTATCCACATAAATAGAATCTTGCAATACAACATCAAAACCAAAAGCTTTTAAATTTTTTTGAGCAGCAGTGACATCTAAGCCAACTACGGAAGGGACTTTTTCTGTTTTGCCGTAGCCAGTGATCCAACCTAAAGAAAAAAAGAAAAGAATAAGCAATATCATGACAGCTCCTATACCTACCAGCACATTGTACCAAAGTGGCTTTTTTAATAATTTATCAATTGCTTCCAAGGTTGACTTTTTTAATTTATTTTAATAAAGCATCTTCAATTATTTGACCATAAAAATCAGTCAATGTCCATCCCAATGATCTTACTTGTTGTGGAATCACACTTGCATCACTTTGCCCAGGCACTGTGTTAACCTCTAACATATATGGTTTAGCTTGTGCTTCATTATAAATAAAATCGATACGAACAACTCCTCTACAATTTAGAATGGCATATACTTTTTGTGCAGCTACACTTAAATCCTCTTTCATTTTTTCGGTAATCAAAGCAGGTGTTACTTCTTTGCTTTTACCTAAATACTTAGCTTCAAAATCAAAAAATTCATTCTCCGTTATAATTTCAGTGATGGGCAATACAGTGGTTGCGCCTCTGGATTTAAAAACTCCAATGGTAAACTCTCTTCCACTAATAAATTCTTCAACTAGCACTTGTGTGTCTTCTTTGAATGCTTTTTCTAATGCTGGCGATAATTCTTCAACTTTATTTACTTTGCTAATTCCCAAACTACTCCCGCCATTATTGGGTTTTACAAAAACGGGTAATTGCAATTGTTGAAGTATTTCGTTGGGGCTTATTGAAGCAGCTTTAAATAAATGTAAGGACTTCGCAACACCAACTCCTCCAAATCCTGCCACAGCAACTGTAAACCTTTTATTAAAGGTTAATGCGGAGGTTGAAGTATCGCAGCTAGTATAGGGCAAGCCGATCAAATCAAAATAACCTTGCATTTTTCCATCTTCACCAGGGGTTCCATGGATACACATTAAAGCAACATCGAAATTTATTTTTTGGCCATGCTCTACAATACTAAAATCGGCTTTATCTACCGCTACTTCTTCTCCTGCACTATTTTCATACCACCATCCAGTTGGATGGATATCAATCATAAAAACATCATATTTATTTTTATCTAACGCTGCAAAAACATTCTTTGCACTCTTATAACTGATTTGTGCTTCCGAACTTAAACCTCCTGTTACTAATGCTACCTTTTTTTTCATCTACATTAATTTAAACTAAAATGCCTTGATGTGTATGTTATTCTACATCAAACATACAAAATACAAGGCATAAAAAAAGGGGAATAAATCCCCTTTTTAACAATATGATTTATTACGCGTGTAATTTATCTTTTTTAGCTAACAACTCTTCTACTGTTTCATTGTAAAGATCATCATGAACACAACAGTCAACAGGACAAACTGATGCACATTGTGGCTCCTCGTGGAAACCTTGACACTCAGTACATTTGTTTGCAGTAATGTAATAGGTATCAGAAGCAATAGGTGCAATACGAGCATTCGCGTCTACAGAACTACCATCCATCAAAGTAAAAGATCCTTTCACTGTAGTACCATCGGCAATCGCCCATTCTACCCCTCCTTCATAAATCGCATTATTAGGACATTCAGGTTCACAAGCGCCGCAGTTAATACATTCATCGGTTATTTTAATCGCCATAAAAATTATTTAAAAATTAGTGATGTACTTTTGTCCCCGTAAAGATACAACACAAGCATGAACTTACAAACAAGAATAAACAGTTTTTTTTTATTGGGCTCCCATTTAATGGATGATAAAAACTTGGATTTAGCAGATGCAAAATCCAGGGCCTATCAACAAAATTCCTGGTTTTTACCCAGCTTTATAGAGGAAGCTATTGCACAAATTGCAACCCAATTTTTAAACAAAGAAGCTTTGAGTCAATGGGCAGCAATGTATCCTACAATTTCAAATGAATCTACAGGATTGAAGGTGGGTATTGTCATGGCAGGTAATATTCCTCTAGTGGGATTTCACGATTTATTGAGTACCCTATTGGCTGGGCATACTGCTGTAGTAAAGCTTTCCAGCAAGGATACTGTCTTAATGGAGTATGTGATCAAAACACTCCTAAATATAGATGCTGAATTTGAACAACTTATTTTGGTGCAAGAACAACTCAAAAATTGTGATGCATATATTGCCACAGGCAGCAATAATACCAGTCGTTATTTTGAACAATATTTTGGTAAATTTCCAAACATCATTAGATCCAACAAAACTTCTATAGCCATACTACATGGCAAAGAATCCACGGATGAATTAGAATTGCTTGCCCAAGACATCATGCTTTACTTTGGAAGAGGTTGCCGAAATGTGACTCAATTATGGGTGCCAAAAGGGTATGATTTTCTGCCCCTTATAAATGTCCTAAAAAAGTATAACTATTTGATGGATGAACACAAATACAAACACAACTACGATTATCAATTGGCATTATTAATGATGAATCGACAATTTTATATGGATACGGGGGGGATTTTACTCAGTGAGAATGCCTCTCCTTTTGCAGCTATTTCACAAATTCACTACCAGTTTTACGATCAGGAAGTTTTGTCCCAATTAAATATGGATGAGATACAATGTATCGTGGGAAAAGGAGGATTGCCTTTTGGGAGTTTACAAAAGCCTCAATTAAACCAATATGCAGATGGCACAGACACCCTTGCATTTTTGACCCAATTAAAGTAGATTTGTTCTATGAACGAACATTTTCGTAAATATTTTGTTAAACTACTTCATTCTATTTTGTGACATAATTTCAGCTTTGTTAATTTGTGTCCTGAAATGGTATAAATTTTGATCTATAGAAAAATATAAAAATCATCCATTATGAACCTGAATTTTAAAAATGTATTAGCCATTGTGGGAATTAGTGCTTTCACCACTTTAGTGAGTATTTGGGGCTATTCCAAATGGACAAAAACAGGTGGCTCTTTTGACAATGACAACCACCTCCCCGCTAACTATGCTAGTTTATTTAGTGGCAACGCTCCGGGTACCACCGTGGACTTTACACCAGCTGCAAATTCTGCAGCTCCTGCAGTAGTGCATATCAAAACTATCATTAATGCAAAAAAAGTAACGAATAACCAACCAAGACAAAGAAACCCATTTTTTGATTTCTTTGGTGATGACGATTCTTTTGGCGATTTTTTTGGAGGACCAAGGGTACAACCTGAACAAAGAGCTAGTGGTAGTGGTGTCTTAATTACGGGAGATGGTTATATCGTTACCAACAATCACGTTGTAAATGAAGCAGATGAAATTAATGTAACATTAACGAATAACAAATCTTACAAAGCAAAAGTAATTGGCGTTGATGCAAGTAGTGATTTAGCAGTCATTAAAATTGACGCAAGCAACCTGCCGTATCTTGTGTATGGGAATAGCGATGAAGTAAAATTAGGACAATGGGTTTTAGCCATTGGATACCCATTAAGTTTAGATGTAACTATCACTGCAGGAATTATAAGTGCAAAAAATAGATCTATCAATATTAATTCAAGACAAAGTGATAAACCAATTGAATCCTTTTTACAGACAGATGCCGCAGTGAACCAAGGAAACAGTGGTGGCGCCTTAGTAAATACAAGCGGTGAATTGATTGGAATTAATTCTGCTATTGCCTCTCCTACTGGATCTTACGCAGGCTATTCCTATGCAATTCCTGTAAATATTGTAAAAAAGGTAGTCACCGATATTGTTAAATTTGGAACTGTTCAACGTGCTTACTTAGGTATCAGTTATCCAAAAGATAATTTACCTGAAGCCGAAATTAAAAAAATTGACGAAGAGTATAAAGTGAAATTTAGTGAGATTCAAGGTGTATTAGTGACAGATGTTATGGATGGTGGTGCAGCAAAAGAAGCAGGACTAAAAAAAGGAGATATTCTTACTAAATTAAATGGAGTTGTAATTAAATCATCACCTGAATTACAAGAACAAATTGCACGCTATAAACCTACAGATAAAATTAGTGTCACAGTAAAACGCGATGGCAAGGAAATAACATTAAATGCAGTCTTAAAAGCCAAAGTTGGCAACGCAAGTACCGATTTAGCTAGTAGTAGTAAAGCTGCCGAAAAATTAGGAGGTACTTTAGTGAATGTAGATAAATCAACGGCTCAAAAAAATGATATTGAAGGAGGTGTATTAGTGAAAGAATTAGGAAATGGAATTTTAAGTAAAAGCCGAGTGGAAAAAGGATTTGTAATTACTCAATTAAATGATCAACCTGTAAAAAATGTAGAAGAGTTTTATGAGGCTTTGAAAAAAGTAACTAGCTCTAATATTAAATTATCGGGTATCTATCCAGGCTATTTTGGCAACTACGCTTTTATGTTGAACTTAAATAATTAAACATAAAAAATAACTTTAAAAATGCGTCTCGTAAAATTTATTACGAGACGCATTTTTTATTGAGCAGTTTTCATTTGATCCCAAAGATCATTTTTTTGGTCTAATGTCAATTGAGATAAATCCAATCCCTTTGCAGTTGCATACGACTCCATTGCCTGGAAACGATCTTTAAATTTTTTATTTGTTTTTTCTAATGCAGTTTCGGGATCAATATTTAAGAATCGCGCGTAATTTATCATACTAAATAACACATCTCCAAACTCCTGCTCCATTTTTTCTTGATTGTTTGCATTTATTTCAACATTCAACTCCCCTATTTCTTCTTCTACTTTTGCCCAAACCTGCTCTTTATTTTCCCATTCAAAACCAACTTGTTTGACCTTTTGTTGAATTCGAAAAGCTTTTACCATTGCCGGCAAACTATTGGGCACCCCCTCTAATAATGACTTTTTACCTTCTTGTAGTTTTAACTGTTCCCAGTTTTTCTTCACCGCTTCTTCATCTTCTGCTTTTACGTCTCCATAAATATGAGGATGGCGATGAATCAACTTTTTTGAAATGTCTTGAATAGTATCTTGTAAAGTAAATTCGCCTTGTTCAGTACCTATTTTTGCATAAAATAAAACATGCAATAATATATCTCCCAATTCTTCTTTAATACCCTGCCAATCCTCATCTATGATGGCATCCACTAATTCATACAATTCTTCAATGGTATTACTTCGCAAACTATGAATGGTTTGCTTTTTATCCCAAGGACATTTTTCACGAAGGGTATCCATGATTTCCACTAAATCCAAAAAACTTTTTGATAACTCTTCTTGTTCCATGGTTTTATTATTATGAAACACAAGATAGCAAAAAAATCCCCTCTCATTTGATGAGAAGGGATTGTGCCTCAGGCGGGAATCGAACCCGCACGGGCGTTGCGGCCCACAGGATTTTAAGTCCTGCGTGTCTACCAGTTCCACCACCAAGGCGTCTTTCACAGACTTAAAAAAAATCCCGAACCGAAATTCGGGATTTTGAGCGGAAGACCAGGCTCGAACTGGCCACCCCGACCTTGGCAAGGTCGTGCTCTACCAAATGAGCTACTTCCGCCTGTATAAGAACTAATTTTAGGAGTGCAAAAATAAGGATTCAGCGCTCTTAAACAAATTTTTTTTCTACTTATATTCAGGCTTATACTGAGAGCTTGTATTCACTTCTGGGTTAGGTTTTTTAAACCCGCTAGTAAACAACTTAGAACAGTTTCCTAATACTAAAGCCAATAATGCGAAAATAGATACATAGAATATGAACCTAGAAGAGGTTACCCAATTAGATGCGATATCTTTTTCTGCTGATGTTTGTTGTGAATCTTGTGACATATGGATTAATTACGGACGCAAAAATAACAACAAGTTCTTAATTAAGGGCTGCTTTTGGTACAATTTTATCAAATTGTTGCTTGTTTTTTACAAAGTATTGCCAAACTACAGATCCCCCATATACTCCCTGCAAGCTATTTAAGGGCTTTGTATTTGGACTTCTGCTTAGCTTCCCTTGGATTACATATCCAAAAAATGCAAAGTGCGCTTTTGCAATTGCCATAAAAAAAGAAATATCCCCAGTTAGTAGGCCTTTATAAGCCGAAATTGCGTCTAATGCAAAACGAATTGGCATTTTCCAAAAAAGCTCCCCCCAACTTAAATTTTTTGCCATCATGATTAAATTATTCCTAAAATTTAAGAACACTTTACGCCCACCTCTTGGTAGCGTACCTGCTCCAACATGAAACACTTTTGATGCTGGACAAGCATATAATTGATGTCCTGCCAATTGCATTCGCCAGCATAAATCAATTTCTTCCTGATGAGCAAAAAAACTAGCATCAAAACCTTTCAAAGTATGAAAAAGGGAAGCTCTTATCATCATACAAGCACCGGTGGCCCAAAATATAGGAGCTTCATCATCATATTGATGCTGATCTATTTCACAAATATCAAAAACACGTCCACGAGAAAAAGGATATCCTAAACTATCTATCCAACCTCCTGCAGCCCCAGCGTATTCAAAATAATTGGTCTGTTTTTGTGATAAAATTTTAGGCTGACAAGCTCCAATGGATAAATTTGATTCTAACAAATCAACCATAGGTGTAAGCCAATTGGGATCCACTGAAACATCCGAATTCAACAAAACATAATAGTTGGAACAAATTTGTTTCAAAGCCCAATTGTACCCTCCAGCAAAACCCTCATTAGTTGCTGATGTAATTATTTTTACAGAAGGGAACTGTTGATTTAATACCAAAATAGAATCATCCGAAGATCCATTGTCAGCAACGACTATTTCAAAATTTTCATAGTTTGTTGCTAAAACAGAAGGCAAAAATTCCTGCAAGTATTTTGCACCATTAAAATTTAAAATAACAATAGAGACACTAGGCTTCAAGGATAATTGTTTTTACGAATGTACCACCAAAATACGGTATAATCATGCAAAAAAATCCTAAATTGCATTCATGAACAAGCTTCATTTCTTATCTGCTAATTTAGACCTCCTCAATCATCCCTTGGGGTCTTCCTCATTACATATCATTTAGTGTCTTAGGAAGGGTTTCCTTCGAATTATTTGATGCACCCCGAATTTCATATTCTCATTTTTATTTTTTTTATATTCAACTGTTTAAACTCTTAATATGTCTACTACTCATACAATTTCCTCTTTAGAAGCGGTTAGCGCAGCCCAAGAAAAATTCATTGCTTTAGAAGATCAATTTGGCGCGCATAATTACCACCCCATCCCTGTCGTCTTAGAAAAAGGTGAAGGCATTTATGTATATGATGTAGATGGAAAAAGATATTTTGATTTCTTAAGCGGATATTCTGCAGTGAACCAAGGTCATTGTCATCCTGCTATCATAAAAACACTGCAAGAACAAGCAGCAAAATTAACTTTAACTTCTAGAGCCTTTCACAATAATTTATTAGGAGAATACGAAAAATATATCACAGGATTTTTTGGATACGACAAAGTCCTTCCAATGAATACAGGAGTGGAAGGAGGTGAAACTGCAATAAAATTAGCAAGAAGATGGGGATACCAAGTAAAAGGTATACCAGAAAATAAAGCGAAAATAATTTTTGCCGAGGGTAATTTTTGGGGAAGAACTTTAGCTGCTATTTCATCTTCAACCGACCCAAGTAGCTATTATGGTTTTGGTCCATACATGCCAGGTTTTGGAATCGTCCCCTATAATGATTTAGTGGCCTTAGAAAAAGTTTTTCAAGATGAAACTGTAGCTGCATTTATGGTAGAGCCTATTCAAGGGGAAGCTGGCGTTGTCATTCCAGACCACGGATATTTGCAAGGGGTAAGTGCGCTTTGTAAACAATATCATGTTTTATTGATAGCAGATGAAATACAAACTGGTTTAGCAAGAACTGGAAAAATGTTAGCATGCGATCATGAACAAGTACGTCCCGACATTTTGATATTAGGAAAAGCTTTAAGCGGAGGTACCTTACCTATTTCTGCTGTTCTTGCAGATGATGAAATTATGTTACAAATTAAACCAGGCGAACATGGTTCTACCTATGGTGGCAATCCATTAGCATGTGCAGTTGCGATGACTTCTCTTGAAGTATTAAGATCCGAAAATATGGCAGATAACGCTGAAAAAATGGGAGCACTTTTAAGATCTGAAATAGAAAAATTAAATTCCCCTTTGATAAAATTAGTAAGAGGAAAAGGATTGTTAAATGCAATTGTAATCAATCACCCAGATCCTGAAGTATCATGGGAGCTATGTTTGCATTTACGAGATTTAGGTTTGTTAGCAAAACCTACACATGGTGACAAAATAAGATTTGCGCCTCCACTTATTATTAATAAAGAACAAATTTTAGAAGCTGTTCAAATTATTGAAACTGCATTAACCAGATTAAATCAATAAAACAATCAACTTTAGTTTTTAATTGTTTGATTTGATTTTCAACTTAGGTAAAAAAGTCATGATTAAAATTCCTGCAGTGCACACAATACAACCATATAATGCCCATTGTTTTTGTGGACACTCCCCCATTTGGCAGGTAGATAAAATTAAAAAATTACGAATGGACCAAGAAAGCATTAAAGTAGCAAACACCATATTAAAACGCTTCGCCCATAAAAAAGGGAAACTAAAAAACAAGATAGCTAACACTGCAAAAAAAGTTAGGAATTTTCCTGGTTGTCCAAAATTACTTCCCCCAGTTTTCCAGCCTGTAATAATCCAGTGTTGACTTTCAATGATGACGAATGGCTGTGTCGTTGTATATATTAAAAAGACACATAAAATAATACCTATTGTTTGAGAATGTTTCATGAGTTTGAATTCAATGCAAAGTAAAGGAATTATTTTTTAGAGATATGAATTCACCAACCACTTCCAACATAACTTTCGGATAGGCATCTCGTCTTACCAAACCAATTTCGACAAAAAACCCTCCACCATAAATTGGGGAGGGTTTGTATCGAGGTCCCGAGCGGATTCGAACCGCTGTAGAAGCTTTTGCAGAGCTCTGCCTAGCCACTCGGCCACAGGACCATTTTCTAGGACGCGAAAATAACGCAAACAAGTTAATTATAAAAGAATTTTACCACTATTCCGAATTAAACGACATTTGTAATCTAAAATTCATATATGCAGGCAATTGGAGCATCCGAAATGATTATTAATGACCGTGGGGCTATTTATCACTTAGACGTTCGCCCAGAAGAATTGGCAGATACCATTATAACCGTGGGCGATCCCAATCGCGTAGCCGAAGTAAGCAAATATTTTGACCGTGTGGAGCACATTTGTTCACACAGAGAATTTATTACGCATACTGGTTATATAGGTCAAAAAAGAATTTCAGTTTTAAGTACTGGAATTGGACCTGATAATATTGATATCGCATTAAACGAAATTGATGCTTTAGTAAACATTGATTTTAATACAAGAACGATTCAACCCATAAAAAAATCAGTTTCCATAGTAAGAATGGGGACTTGCGGCTCCTTACAAGGTGAAGTGGGTGTAGATCAATTAGTAGCAGGTACCCATGGTTTAGGAATAGATAATTTATTACACTTTTATAGTCTTGAAAATAATGAGGAAGAAAAACAAATTTTAGCAGCGTTTGAAACGCACACTAAAATAAGTACACATAAAGTAACTCCCTATTTAGCATCTGCAAGTGCAGGACTTATTAAACATTTTACTGAAGGCTATAGCCATGGTATCACCGTTACATGTCCAGGTTTTTATGGCCCTCAAGGAAGAATTTTAAGACTTCCTTTAGCGATGCCAAATTTAGTAGACCAAATGTCTAGTTTTAGATACGGCAAACATCATATTGCGAATTTTGAAATGGAAACAAGCGCTATTTATGGTTTGTGTCATTTATTAGGGCACCAATGCTTGAGCATTAATGTGATAGTTGCAAATCGCGTAAAAAAAGAATATAGTAAAGATATGGGCAAAGCTGTAAATCACATGATTGAAAAATCTTTAGGCATTTTAGCTAGTATTTAATTTATTTGCAATAATTATGACATTCAATTTTTCAAAATACCAAGGCACAGGAAACGATTTTATTATTATAGATAATCGTAAAGATGATATTTCATTGACAACACAACAAATCGCATTTTTATGCGATCGAAAAAATGGAATTGGTGCCGATGGGTTGATGTTACTAGGGCTTCAAGAAGGATTTGATTTTTCTATGACTTATTTTAATGCAGATGGCAAAGAAGGTTCGATGTGCGGAAATGGAGGCAGATGTTTAACTAAGTTTGCTTATGACAATGGCATTCAAAAATCCAAATATTATTTCAATGCAATTGATGGACCTCATGAATCAATCATGAGCGACAATGGTTGGATACATTTAAAAATGATGGATGTAAATGCAATTGAAAAAAACATTGATGGTGATGTTACTTTTTATGTTTTAAATACAGGTTCCCCTCATTATATTGAAATGGTAGACCATATTAATCAAGTGGATGTAGTTGGACTTGGACAATCTATAAGATATAATGAAAGATTTAAGAAAGAAGGCGTGAATGTAAACTTTGTAGCACAAGATGAAGATAAAATATTAGTTCGCACATATGAACGCGGTGTTGAAAATGAAACATTAAGTTGTGGCACAGGAGTGACTGCAGCTGCCATCATCACAGGATTAGAAAAACTAGGTGAACAAACAATTCAAATTGAAACTTTGGGTGGAAAATTAGCTGTGAAGTACAATAATAAAGGTGACCATGCGATTGATAATATTTGGCTTATGGGGCCAGGCACTTTTGTTTTCAAAGGCACCATCCAAATTTAATCCAACATATCCCCTATGGCTTTATTTAACATAAGAGTATATGGAATCTTACTAGACCCTCAAAATCGCATTTTAGTAAGCGATGAATTTATAAGAGGAAATTATTTTACAAAATTACCTGGCGGTGGTTTAGAAATCGGAGAAGGGACTCGAGATTGTTTAAAAAGAGAGTTTAAGGAAGAAACTGGATTAGATGTCACTGTTGGAGACCACTTATACACTACCGATTTTTTTCAAATTTCTGCGTTCAATAACAAAGACCAAATTATTTCCATTTATTACAAAGTGTATTGCGATGACCTAAGTGGAATAAAAACCAGTGAAAAAGCATTTGATTTTTTACCTGGGCAAACAGCTGATGTTTCAGGTACCGCAGAATCTTTTAGATGGATTCATTGGAATGATTTAAACGAAGACTGTATGAGCTTACCTATTGACAAAGTAGCCATTCGAGTTTTAAAACAAGATTAAATCTCATTTTCAATACCCATAGCTGCTCGCTTCATTTTTTTAGCAGTGTCATGCCCTACGTAAATTTCAATCCTTTTTTCGACCCACTGAATCACAGGTGTTAAAATAATTGCCATGGTAAATTTATACATATAGTTCACCACGCAAACCCCTAATACAGTACTCCAACTCCAACCATTTCCAATTTTAAAAGCTATAAAAAGAACTACAAAGCTGTCTACTAACTGAGAAACAACAGTGGATCCAGTTGCTCTTAA
>JAFMJX010000026.1 GCA_017853235.1 Chitinophagaceae bacterium
AGTATCGTCGCCTACCGCAGTCACATAAGCCTTTAAAGTTCCATTTTCAATTGTGCTGCCTCCTAAAAGTGAATCTTTTATAGTGCGATGTACTGGAACGCTTTCACCTGTTACGATAGATTCATTCACATTGGCTTCCCCCCATAATATCTTACAATCCATGGGAACGGTCTCACCTGAATTTATTAAAATGAGATCACCCACTTTTAAAGTGCTGCTTTCAACATTAAAAATCACCTCTTTGTGTTGGTCATCAAACACAATCATATTGGCCATTACTTTTTGTGCTTTTACTAAATCTTTTAAAGCACGTTGTGTGGATTGAACAGAGCTGTCTTCTAAATAATTTCCAAAAAACACAAGTGTGATAATGGTTGCAGTTGTTTCGTAGTAAGCAAAGGATTGACCCTGACCAATTAATGTTCCATATAAACTATACCCAAAAGAGGCTATTGCTCCTATAGCTACTAATACATTCATATTTGGAATACCAGTAATGATACTTTTCCAAGCACTTCTTCCAAAATAACTCATACCTACTATAAAAACAGGAATTGTAAGAGCCAATTGGACATAAGGGTTCATCATCCAATGAATATGAACGCCTGGTAACATATGTATTAATAAAGGAAGTGTGAAAATGAAACAAAAAGCAGCCCTTTCACCCTGCGTATCTAACCATTTTTTGACAGGGACGGCTTCTTCGTTTCCACGCACTTTATATCCTAAATGATGGATTCCTTTTGCAAGGGTGTCTTTGTCTATATTTTGGGGAAGTTGAAACTGAACTTCACCTTCCATAAAATTAACTTTGGGATCTTCGATGCCTTTTGATTGTAAATATTTATGTATCGATAATGCGCAATTGGTGCAACTCATTCCATCTACTTTCCATTGTACTTCTTCCATAGGGGTAAATTTACTTAACAAAGGTACAAGAACATTTTAATTGCTTAGCTTATCTTTGTCCTATGGAATGGGTATATCATATAAGTGAAATTGAGAAAATAGCCTCCGAATTATTGACTGCATTTGGACATAAACGCGTATGGGCTTTAGATGCACCCATGGGCGCAGGTAAAACCACTTTAATTAGTGCAATTTGTAAAAATTTGGGTGTGAAAGATCAAGTATCTAGCCCAACATTCGCCATTATGAATGAATACCATGGCACACATCATGTCATTTATCATATGGACTGGTATCGTTTAAAAGATGAGGCGGAAGCGCAAAGAGCTGGGGTAGAAATGGCTTTGGAAGAAGCTGATTTTTGTATCATAGAATGGCCTGAAAAAGCATCCTTATTATTACCTAGTGATACCCAGTATATTAAAATTGACGTGATGGATGGGCATTATCGCAAAATTTATATCCCTTAATACAAACTTCAATTTTTGTATCTTCATAAAAATATTTCAATATGAGCTCGGTGAAACCCCAAATTGATAGTTCTATTTTATATGAAACGCAGGAGGAGGTTTTAGATATCAAATTTAAAACCAAACCTATGCTCATTGGGATTCCTAAAGAAGTGGCGTTTCAAGAAAATAGAGTAGGGCTGATTCCTGAAGCCGTGAGTGTTTTAGTGGCCAATGGACATGAAGTATTAATGGAACACAATGCAGGGGAAGGGAGTCGTTATTCAGACAATGATTATGCCGAAGCGGGTGCCAAAATTGTATTTGATAAAGAATCTGTTTTTAGATGTCCCATATTAGTAAAAACAGCGCCTCCTGTTGAAGCGGACTTACCCTATTTGCAAATGAATCAAACCATTATTTCTCCATTGCATATTACTGCATTGGAAAAAGAATTGATGGAAAAATTGATGGCAAAAAAAATTACAGCATTAGCGATAGAAAATATCAAAGATGAAAATCAAAATTATCCTATTTTAAGAAGTATGGGTGAAATTGCAGGCAGTGCTGTGATGTTAATTGCGGGACAATACTTAAGTAGTTTTAATCAGGGTAAAGGTGTTTTGTTAGGTGGAATTAGTGGCGTGCCACCCACTAAAGTGGTTATTATTGGAGCTGATATTATTGGCGAATTTGCTACACGAAATGCATTGGCGTTAGGTGCCAGTGTAAAAGTGTTTGATAATAATGTATCTCGTTTACAAAGATTACAAAATAATTTAGGGCAAAGAGTTTGGACTAGTGTTTTAGAGCCTAAAATATTAGCGAAGCAACTTAAAACATGTGAAGTAGCGGTTGGAGCATTGAGAAATGATCATAGCCGTGCACCTATTGTTGTGACAGAAGAAATGGTGGCTGCCATGCGCCCAGGCAGCATTATCATTGATGTAGCGATTGATCGTGGAGGATGTTTTGAGACCAGTGAGTTAACCAATCATGAAAACCCAATTATCATTAAACACGATGTAATTCATTATGGAGTTCCAAATATTCCTAGTGGGTTTGCTCGAACTGCAAGTCAAGCAATTAGCAATGTACTTATGCCTTTGTTAATTCAAATGGGAGATCTTGGTGGATTGGAAGAAATGATATGGCAACATTTGCATTTAAGAGAAGGCGTTTATTTGTATAAAGGTGCATTAACCGATTTTTATATCAGCGAAAAATTCAGTTTAAAATATACTGATTTAAACTTGTTAATTGCCAGCAAAAGCTAGTAGCGTGTAGTTTTAATGATTCCTTTCATTATTTTTTATAATCCAACAAGTTCACATGATGTGTGCAAAAGGAATATTCTTGAGGGTCATTACTTCCTACAATAATTAATTTGTGCATTGCATATTGTTGAATTAATTGATGATACAATTCAATCCCTTCTTTATCTAAGTTGCTGCAAGGTTCATCTAATAATAAAATGGGAGCATCCGAAAAAATAGCAATTGCTAATTTTAATCGTTGTTTCATACCGCTACTAAAATATCTAATTTGTTTATGAGTGGCATTGGTCAATCCCACTTTTTCTAATATAGATTCTAAAGTAATATTAGAAAAAAAAGGCTTAAATGTCATGTGAAAGGACAGTTGTTCGATGGCAGTAAACTCTTCAATCAATTCTAAATAGGGAGCCGCTATAGTAATTTGCTTAAAAATAGTTTCAGAGGTTTCGGTTCCCCAGTAAATTTGACCTTTTGATAAAGTGGCATAGCCCGAAATGACTTGTAATAAAGTGCTTTTACCAGATCCATTGTTTCCTATCAAAGCATAATGATTGCCTTTTTCAAAAGTGTACTCTAGGTTTCTAAAAATCCATTCTTTATTGAATTTCTTACCTGCTTGATGGAGACTTAATTGCATATTGGTTTAATCTTCTTCTACAACACCTTTGCCAAATCTTTTGATCACACCTCTGCCACTCTCTCTAATAAAAGTGACAATTTCATCGCGTTCGTCGGTAGCGGGAATTTCTTCTTCAATAAATTCTAATGCTTGAGTGGTATTCATCCCCTTATTAAAAATATAACGATAAATATCTAAGATATGGTTGATTTTTTCCAAATCAAATCCTCTACGTTTCAAACCCACGCTATTGACGCCGCCATAACTTAATGGGTTACGGACTGCTTTAATATATGGAGGCACATCTTTACTAACTAAGCTTCCTCCTGCGATATAAGCATGTTGACCAATGTTTACAAATTGATGTACCGCACTTACCCCCGCAATCCAAGCGTAGTCGCCTAAAGTTACATGGCCTGCTATTTGAACACTGTTACTTAAAATACAATGATTGCCAATAATGCAATCATGTGCAATATGACTATAGGCCATAATCAAACAGTTGTTTCCAACTTTGGTAATCCATCTGTCAGAAGTTCCACGATTGATTGTTACAAATTCTCTAATCGTTGTGCTATCTCCAATTTCAACAGTTGTTTTTTCGCCATTGAATTTCAAATCCTGGGGGTCGGCACCTATAACTGCTCCAGGAAAAATGCGACAATTTTTTCCAATCTTAGTGCCATTCATAATCGTAACACTGCTTCCAATCCAAGTACCTTCACCAATTGTAACGTCACCATGTATGACTGTAAATGGATCAATTTTTACATTGGGTGCAATTTTTGCATTGGGGTCAATATACGTAAAGGGATGTGTCATAGCTTTTTTTTAGGATGATTAGTCGGCGCGTTTTACTACCTGTGCAACAAGGTCTGCTTCGGTAGTGACTTTGCCTCCAACATAAACGGTACCTCTCATTTCGCAAATACCTCTGCGAATGGGGGCGGTTAATTCCATCTTCAATAACATGGTATCACCCGGTTTTACCATTTGTTTAAATTTGCAATTATCTATTTTTAAAAAGTAAGTATCGTATTGTCCTTTAGGCATTGCGTTAATACATAATATGCCTCCAGTTTGCGCTAAAGCTTCAATTTGTAAAACCCCTGGCATGACTGGATTTCCTGGAAAATGACCAGGAAAAAACCATTCATTGAATGTTACATTTTTAACACCTACAATTGTGGTGTCAGTTAACTCAATGATTTTATCAATAAACAAAAATGGATGACGATGAGGAAGTGTTTTTTCGATTTGTTCTAAATTAAATACTGGAGTAGCAGTTGGATCATACACTGGCACGTCTTTAACGTGTTTATTTTTTTTGATGTATTGTTTAATTTTTTTTGCAAACTCTACATTACTACTATGACCCGGTCTGTTTGCAATGATACGTGCTTTGATAGGATATCCTATTAAAGCTAAATCACCTACAACATCTAAAAGTTTATGTCTTGCTGGTTCGTTTGGAAATCTTAACTCAAGATTATTTAAATAACCTTCGCTTTTAACTTCTATTTTTTCACGCTTAAATACTTTTGCCAAACGACTCATTTCTTCATTGGTAATGACTTTATCCACCACCACTATGGCATTATTAATATCACCCCCTTTAATTAAATCGTGTTTTAATAGTGCTTCTAATTCATGTAAAAAACAAAAAGTACGACAAGGAGCTATTTCTGCTTTAAAATCCTTGATGGTTTTAAGTGCGGCATGTTGCGTTCCTAAAACGGGACTATTAAAATCAATCAATGTGGTGATTTGGTAATCCAGAGCAGGAAGCGCTACCATTTCTACACGCTTTTCATCGTCATAATGAAAAATGTTTTCATCAATACTGTACCAAGCTTTGGCAGCGTCTTGTTCTAACACTCCAATTTTTTCAATAATTTCAATAAAAGGAGTAGAGCTTCCGTCCATTATAGGGATTTCTGGTCCATTTACTTCAATCAAAACGTTATCTACCCCCATTCCTACCAGAGCAGCTAAAATATGTTCCACCGTACTCACTTTTGCTTCACCCACTTGTAGGGTTGTTCCTCGGCTGGTATCGGTGACTAAATCACAGTCAGCTTTGATGATAGGTTTATTAGGAAGGTCTATTCTTTGAAATTGGATCCCGTATCCAGGATTGGCAGGATTTAATGTCATATCCACCAAAACACCCGTGTGCAATCCAGTACCACTAATACTTACGCTTTCACATAAAGTGTGCTGTTTATCGGGATTAAAATGTTGATCCATACTTGTTTGGTTTAAAGCTTCGTTTGGGTAAAACGATGATTTTCAGCAAAATTAGCTGATTTACCCTTTTTGGGACAGTTGTTGGACTAATATTTCGAGTTCTTTAACCCTTTTTTCCAGATTTGGCAGGTTTTTGACGTTTACCTGGCTCCTTAAATCGTTTACTTGATCACTTGCAGGGAAGCCGGATACTACAGAATTGGCCTTTTTGATGGTTTTAGTGATGCCACTTCTGGCAGCAATCTTAACTCCATCGGCTACATTGAGGTGGCCAATAATTCCTGCTTGTCCTCCCATCATCACGCCTTTCCCAATTTTAGTACTTCCACTTACACCACATTGAGCAGCGATAACAGTGTTTTCTCCAATTTCAACATTATGTGCAACTTGAATAAGGTTGTCTAGCTTAACTCCTTTACGAATATGAGTGGAACCAATGGTTGCACGATCAATGGTGGTATTGGAACCAATTTCAACATGATCTTCTATCACTACATTTCCTAATTGAGGTACTTTTTGATAGGATCCATCTTGGGTAGGAGCAAATCCAAAACCATCACTTCCTATAATAGAATTGGAATGAATGGTTACATGATTTCCAATGACACAATCTGAATATACAATCACGCCTGGATGCAATATGACATCATTCCCTATGGTAACATTATTCCCAATCACCACACTGGGATGTATTTTGACATTATTCCCAATCACTACTTGTTCGCCAATATGAGCAAAAGCAGCCACATAAATATTTTCTCCTAAGGAAGCGCTTGAAGCAATAAAGGAGGGTTGTTGAATACCCACTAATTGCTGTGACTTCAAAGATTGATATTGCGTTAATAGCGTCGCAAAAGCTGCATAAGCATCCGGAACTCTTATTAAAGTGGCAGCAATTGGAGTTTTCAAAACCAACCCTGCATTAATAATAATAATGGAGGCCTTAGTAGTGTATAAAAAATCTTCGTATTTAGGATTTGCTAAAAAAGAAATGTCACCTGCTTGGGCTTCTTCAATTTTGCCAAAATTACGCACCATTACCGAAGCATCACCTTCGATAGTTCCTTGAATCATTAAAGCTATTTGTTGTGCACTAAATTGAAGCATGCGCTATGAGTTAATTGGGGGGTTATTCATTTAGTAAGCAAATGTAAAATTTTTTAACTGGTGCAGAAAGACTTTCGTTGATTAATGCATTGTCTATATCTGAAATGGTACTTAATTCACCATTTTTTAGCAAAATTTTAATGGTTTCATCTCCTTGTTTGTACAAAGTGTTGGATGCTTCCCCTTTAAAGCATAAGAAAGGCAATTCCTCATCACTCAAATTAAATGTTGCTTTTACCTGTGCAGAAGCTTTGTTCCAGTCATTTTCGTTGATGGGTTCTGATTGCATTTTGCATTTGTAACACTTTCTATTTAAGATACGAGTGCATAAAATAGACAAAACTTTATCTGAATGATGTTGCCATTTTTTGATAGCGCTCAAAATATCAATATCATCTAGTTGACAATATGCTGCTAAATCAATGTCTTCAATTTTTCCGGAAAAGGGTTCTAAAAAATGATCTAAAGACGACCCAGTTGCAATCCCTTCTTTTGCATGTTGGTAAAGCCATTGCGCACGCTCCATAATTTTAACCAACATTTTTTCGGCAGCTACGACCGATTTGTGCATATACACTTGCCAATACATAAGCCTTCTTGATACTAAAAATTTTTCAACACTTGTGATTCCTTTTTCTTCTACAACTAATGCTTGGTCTTGCACTGTCAACATTTTTAATATTCTTTGATAGCCAATCACACCTTCACTGACTCCTGTAAAAAAACTATCGCGTGATAAATAATCCAAACGATCCACATCTAATTGACCACTTATTAATTGGTATAAAAATTTTTTATGATATTGGTTGGTGAAAATTTGTATTGCTAAGGTTAGTTTTCCATTGAGTTTTTCATTTTGTGCTGCATTCAGGGATTTCATTATAAGTAATGATATATCCTCATGTGAAACTCCCTTCAATAAAACCTGTTCTAAGGCATGAGAAAAAGGGCCATGTCCAATGTCGTGTAACAAAATGGCTGCTTTTGCTGCTTGTGCTTCTTCATCTGTTATGTCAACCCCTTTGTCTTTTAATTCAGCTATGGCGGTGCACATTAAATGATAGGCTCCCAATGAATGATGTAAACGAGTGTGCACTGCACCAGGGTAAACTAATTGGGCCAATGCCATTTGGTGAATCCTTCTTAGCCTTTGATAAAAAGGGTGGGATATGATTTCAAATATGAGCGGGTCATTGATTGTAATAAATCCATGAACCGGGTCGTTAATTATTTTTCTTGGTGGGATTGCCATAAGCGTTTCGTGTTGACAAAGGTACGAAATGTGAATAACTCATCCCGCTTATTTTGAGGCTCAGTGCCACAAAAAACTATATTTGTATGTCCACTTACTACCTTATAAATCAATGCATAATATGAAATTGACGCAAACTACTTTAGACAAATTAGAAGATATTTTAGGGGAATCAGAATTTGTAGTGAGATATGAGCGTGGCAACTTTCAAAGTGGCTGGTGCTTATTAGAATCCAAAAGAATTGTGGTTTTGAATAAATTTTTAAATTTAGAAGCACGCATAAACACATTATTAGAATTGATTCCTCAGTTGGATATTCAATTTGATAAATTAACACATGATTCTCAGAAGTTATACGAAGAAGTAAAAAAACTTTCATTAACGACTGCTTAATTAAATTACTACAATACAATTTGCATTGTTAGACTTTACTATTTTAGGTTCAGGAACAAGTACAGGAGTTCCATTAATAGGATGTCATTGTGCAGTATGTAATTCAAAAGACCCTTTGGATCAAAGATTGCGCACAAGTTTAAAAGTCCAGTCGGCTTCCACAACGGTGGTCATTGATACTACCCCCGATTTCAGATATCAAATGCTTCGTACAAAAACCACTAAGTTAGATGCAGTGGTATTTACGCATCCACATCGAGATCACTATGCGGGGTTAGATGACATAAGGCCTTTTAATTTCTTCTCTCAAAAACCCATGCATATTTATGCCAACGAGATCACGCAAGTGGCTATAAAGCGAGATTTTTATTATGCTTTTGAAGAAAAAAAAGATGTAGGATTGCCTGAGATGATATTACATACTATTGATCAGGATATTTTTACAATTGGTGATATTTCCTTTCAACCTATTCAGGTCATGCATCGTGAAATGCCCGTTTTAGGTTTTCGAATGGGTAGTTTAAGTTATATCACAGATGCGAATTATATATCTGAATCTGAATTGGAGAAAGTAAAAGGGTCCCAAGTCCTAATATTAAATGCATTAAGAAGAGAGCCTCATCCAACACATTTTACTTTAGATCAAGCTTTAGAGCTGGTATCGCGATTAGCCATACCTACTGTTTATTTAATACATTTTAGTCATCAAATTGGGCTTCATCAAGAAGTAGAACCGGCTTTGCCAAATGGAGTGCATTTGGCTTATGATGGACTCCAATTTTCATTGTAAGGAGGCATTTAGCTTTGTTTTCATAAGTATTAATACGTTTTAAAGTATGCTTTGAATGGCATACCTAGTGCACAAAAAGTATGTTTGGCATAAAACCTGAGTATTTTATTTTTTCCAAAAAAGAAAAAAAAGGCATTGGAGTTTTGGGAATTTTATTGACAATCAGTTTGATTTGGACATGGTGTTTATCACCTTCTAAAAATAGTCAGGTGCTTCCATCCACCTTTCAAAAATATGGACATGAAAAAAAAGAGCGATCTAAATTACCTACTTCCTTTTTTATTTTTGATCCTAATACCATGGATAGTCAAACAGCTTTATTGTTGGGTATGACTCCAAAGCAAATTAAAACATTATTGAAGTATAGAAATAGGGGAGGGAGGTTTTATAAAAAAGAAGATATTTTTAAATTGTATGGGATAGATTCCATATTAGCAAATGCAATGCTTCCCTTTATTAAAATTGCTGCATCTGTAAAAAGAGAAAAATTTTGGAAAATTGATTTAAATGAAATGAATGTAAAAGAATGGAGGCAAACTTCTTTGTTGACCGAAATGCAAATTCAAAATATTCAAAAATATCATATTAGCAAGGGGTCATTTTATTCAATTTATGAATTGCAAAAAGTGTATGGCATATCGGATACTTTGTTTCAAATATTGAAACCGCATTTGTGGGTTTCAAAAAATGGAAAACAAATTTTAAATAGCCGCACTATGAATTTTAATCAATGGAAATCTTTGGGCTTATTTTCTGACAAACAAATTTTTCAAATTTTAGCAATAAGAAAACAGCAGAAAGGGGAAATTGGATGGAAAAAATTGGTGGTTTTGTTTGATTTAACACAAGATCAGGCAAAAATGATCATCTCCAAAATCATCATAAATGATTGATTAACAATTCTATGTATCAAATTTGCAGGGTATAAGGACAAATTCTAATAAGAAAAAGCCAGAGTTTCTAAAAAATATATTAGTATTGAGGAAGGAATCAAATCCTAGTTTTCGATTGCTTGCTTGAAAATCCTCCTTCGGGAGGATTTTACATTTACGGGAACGATATCGTAAATAATACAAATGGAGAAATAACCTCTTCTCTTATTTTGCTGATTTAAATATTTGGTTCACTGCACCACCTAGCATTGGGAATTTTTCCTTTACGAATGCTGCGATTGTTTCAATAGATTGTTTTGCTTGTTCAGGAGTCACTCCTGTTTCTTTTACTAATCGATCAATTAATTCTTGCATGGTATATTTTTTAATTTCTTATTAAATGAATTATAAAATTTAGATCAATGATTAAACTTGATTATCAATTTTTATGTTTAAAGCTAAGCTACTTTTAAAGTGCTTAACTTGCTTTTATCAAACATATTTTTTGCATATGCTATATCTACATTAAAGTGGGTGGCGTTGGTGCCAGGTAATTCAAACATAGCTTGTGTGAATAAGCTTTCACATATACTTCTTAATCCTCGAGCACCTAATTTGTATTCCATTGCTTTTTCCACCACAAAATCATATACTTCAGGGTCAATCGTCAACTTAATATTTTCAATTGCAAACAACTCGGTATATTGTTTGATTAAAGCATTTTTTGGTTCGGTTAAAATACTTCTTAAAGTAGAAATATCTAGAGGCTCTAAATGGGTAATGATTGGCAGTCGACCTAACATTTCTGGAATTAATCCAAAACTTTTAATGTCTTGCGCATTTACAAATCGAAGCAAATTTTTTCTTTGTAATTCTTGCTCTTCTTTGTTTACGCTAAAACCAATGGCATTTGTATTAATACGTCGTGCAATTATTTTATCAATTCCGTCAAAGGCACCCCCACAAATAAATAATATATTTTTTGTATCAACTTTAATCATTTTTTGGTCAGGGTGTTTGCGACCACCTTGAGGGGGTACCAATACTTCAGTGCCTTCAAGCATTTTCAATAATCCTTGTTGCACTCCTTCTCCACTTACATCTCTAGTAATAGAAGGATTGTCCCCTTTGCGTGCAATTTTATCAATTTCGTCAATATACACAATACCTCTTTGAGCAGCTTCCACATCATAATCACAATTTTGTAATAATCGAGTAAGCATACTTTCGACATCTTCACCTACATAACCTGCTTCGGTAAATACAGTGGCATCTACAATAGCAAAAGGAACATTTAATAATTTAGCTATTGTTTTAGCCAATAATGTTTTTCCTGTTCCTGTTTCACCAATCATGATCACATTACTCTTTTCAATTTCTACTTCATTTTTATTGCTAGTAGGCAAATTGATTCTCTTAAAATGATTGTAGACAGCTACAGATAATATTTTTTTAGCATCTTCTTGACCAATAATATATTGATCTAAAAACGCTTTAATTGCCATGGGTTTTTGCACTTTTAAAGTACCCGCTTTGCCATCTGCTTTTTTTTGATGAAACTCTTTAGATATAATTTCATGCGCGTGTTCAATACAGTGTTCGCATATATGTCCCTCTTGTCCAGCTATCAGGATTTTCACTTCTTCTCTTTTACGACCGCAAAAAGAACATTGTATTGCTTCTGCTTTATTCATCTTCATGATTTCGTTATAATTTTTTCGCGATACTGTCTACGATGCCATACGCTACTGCTTCCTCCGCATTCATCCAGTAGTCTCTGTCAAAATCGGACATGATTTGTTCCATGGTCTTACCACAGTTTTTGGCTAATATTTTAGCGCCTAATTCTTTGGTCTTTTTTATTTGTTCAGCTTGTATTTCAATATCTGCACTAGTTGCTTGAAAATAACCCCCTAAGCTAGGTTGGTGAATCATGACTTCTCCATGTGGGAAAATGGATCTCTTTCCTTTTTCTCCCATACTTAACAGGATAGAACCCATGCTGGCGGCTAGCCCCATACAAATAGTATGCACTGGGCTCTTAATTAAATTCATTGTATCAAACATAACCATACCACTTGTGACAACTCCACCAGGGCTATTGATGTAAAATTTAATTTCAGCACCAGGCTTATCTGCGTCTAGTAATAACAACTTTGTGACAATATCCTTTGCAGACTTATCATCAACTACACCCCATAAATAAATAGATCTTTTTTCGAAAAAGATTTGTTCCATTTTTTTATTTAAAAATCCTGGACCATTTTCTTCTTTCTTATTTTCTTTTTGATCGTCTTCTTCTTCCATTAAAAATTGATTCGTCAGTATCATACAATCTCATTAATTATTTTAAGTACTATTTTTTTAATTTTCTAGGGTTGGTTAACAACACTTCATCCACTAAACCATATTCTTTAGCTTCAGATGCAGTCATCCAAAAGTCACGATCACAATCCTTAGCTACCACCTCAACTTCCTTGTGAGTATGATGAGCAATGACTTCATATAATTCGTGTTTTAATTTTTTAATTTCACGTGCAGTAATTTCAATATCAGAAGCTTGGCCTCCAATAGCACCACTAGGCTGGTGCAACATCACACGACTGTGTTTTAATGCAGTACGCTTCCCTTCTACACCCGCACAAAGTAAAATAGCACCCATACTTGCTGCCATTCCTGTACAAATAGTAGCTACATCGGGGCTTATAAATTGCATTGTATCATAAATTCCTAAACCAGCATACACGCTACCTCCAGGACTATTGATATACATTTGAATATCCTTGGTGCGATCGGTGCTTTCTAAAAATAATAATTGAGCAGTCACAATATTGGCTACATAATCATTGATGCCTTCTCCTAAAAAAATGATGCGATCCATCATTAATCTGCTAAACACGTCCATACTTGCCACATTCATTGGACGTTCCTCAATAATATAAGGTGTTAAGTTGGTCACACTTTTTTTATATTGATGGAGACTATTACTGCTAATTCCACGGCCTTTGATGGCAAATTGTTCAAATTCTTTTCCTAAGTTCATAGATATACTTATTTCGTTGGTAAAGGTAAAACCTTGTACTCAAAGGAACTACAAAAACAGTGCCAAACTTTCCCTAAAAGGCATAAAAAAAGCCCTCCCTGTTGAAGAGAAGGCTTTGACTATCAATATTTTAATCTATTAGTGGTGGTGATGCTTCAGCATATCAGCAAACTTTTCAGCAGTGATATCTTCGTCTTTTGTAGTCACTTCCCCTTCAATAGCATTGAATAATTTATCGGCACTAATGCGGTGGTAGCTGTCTTCAACAAACTTCTTGTCTTGCATCATTCTCATAGCATAATCTTCCAACCATTGATCATTATCACCCATGGCACCCAATTGTCCACCCATATAGCTTAACAATTGTTGTTTAGCAAAATTCTTAAGGTCTTCTGCAACTACTTCAATTTTTTTCTCGGTGATTAATTGACCACTAATTAAAGTCCATTTCAATTGATCTTGAAATACTGGATATTCTTTTTCTGCCTCTTCTTCTGTTCTTGTTTTTTCTCCACCTTGTTGCAACCAACGTTTTAAGAAGGCAACAGGGAATTCCATTTTAGTATGATCAATTAAATGATGGTAAATTTGATCATGAATTTGATTTTTTGCTTGTTGCTCATAGTATCCTTCAATATCCGCTTTGATGGCAGCTCTAAATTCGGCTTCGGTAGTGATTGTTTGATTAGGGTAACTTGCTTTAAACAAGGTTTCATCTAATGCAGCTTTTTCAACAAAACCTACTTTAGTGACTAATAAGGTAAAGTATTTATCTGCTTCTTCTTTTGTAATTCCTAAATCACCTACAATGACTTCTAATTCTTTTTCTTCAAATGCCTTCTTTAATTGAATAGTATGTGTATCGTCTTTTTTGGCACCTATTAGTTTTTTTCGAGTAGCAGCAGCAAAATATTTAATTAATAAAGAATTGTCTTTTTGAATACCTCCTTCAATAGCGTTTCCGTCTTTGTCAGATTCAGTAAAAGTAACATTTAAAATATTTTCTTCAGAAGTAGCTGTTTCAGGTTCGGTCATATTACCATTACGTGTTTGAATTCTTTCCACTTCGTTTTGGATCATTTCATCTGTAATGGCTACTTTATATTTTTTAACTTTTATCTTTTTTGTATCTATTTCAAAAGCAGGCTTTAAACCAATTTCAAAAGCAAAGTCATAGTTGCCAGGTTGTGTAAAATCAAGGTTGGCTAATTGACTGTCAAGAGGCAATGGTTGCGCAAAAATTTCTACTTGCTCATTGGAAAGATAGAAGTTTAATTCCTTTTCTACTTTCTTCAATACTTCGTCCGTAAAAACAGACTGACCATACATTTTTTTGATTAAGCCAGCAGGCACCATCCCTTTTCTAAAGCCAGGAATATTTGCAGTTTTAGCATGCTTTTTTAAACTTGTTTCAAACTCTTTTAAATAATCCTCTTGGGTAAGGGTTACTGTTAACTTGTCATTTAAAAGACCAAGGTTTTCTCTTTTTATACTTGCCATATACTTTCTTTTTCTAGTAAAAACTAGGGTTTAAGGGGGGCAAAGGTAGGATATTATGAATAGAATATGCCTTTAAAAGCATAAAAAAAGCCCTTTCAGTTCGTTGAAAAGGCTTTTTTGGGTATTTGGTGCGGATGGAGGGGGTCGAACCCACACGCCTCGCGGCGCTAGATCCTAAGTCTA
>JAFMJX010000214.1 GCA_017853235.1 Chitinophagaceae bacterium
ATTTGACTGTATAGCTTCGACCTCCAGCAAACTCAACACCTTCATCAAATCCGTTGAAGAAACTTGCAACCCCCATCACTAAAACTATAGCTGATAAGATGTAAGCATATTTTCTGAATTCAATGAATTTATAGCTAGCATGTTTGAAGATATTTCTAGAAATTTTTGTGAAATATTCAAAGTGTCTGTTTTTGCTTGTATAGATATCAGTAATTAATCTTGATACTAAAATTCCGCAGAATAAAGAAAGTAAAATACCTATAATTTGTGTCGTTGCAAATCCTAATACAGGACCTAATCCAAAGTATGCTAAGATACAAGCTGTCAAAAGGGTAGTTACGTGTGCATCCAATACTGGCGACATTGAACGCTTGTATCCGTCGGTTACTGCTAATTGATAACTTTTACCTTTGGTTAATTCTTCTTTGATTCTTTCAAAAATAATAACGTTCGTATCTACCGCCATACCAATCGTTAATACCAAACCTGCAATACCTGGTGCTGTTAAAGTAAATCCTAATGCACTTAAAATACCTATGGTGAATAATAAGTTTAATATTAAAGCGATGTTAGCAACCCAACCACCTGTGTTGAAGTATAATAACATTAATGCAAAAATGACTAAGAAAGAAATTCCAAAAGCCATTGCACCACCTTGGATAGATGCTTTACCTAAAGTAGGGCCTACTTGTTGTTCTGCAACAATTTTAGCAGGAGCTGGCAATTTACCGCTCTCTAAAATTTGTGCTAAATCCTGTGCAGTTTTTAAAGAATAGTTTCCAGAAATTTGAGAGTTACCTGTAGTGATTGCATCATTTACATTAGGAGCAGAATACACGATATTGTCTAAAACAATCGCAATTGGTTTTCCCACATTTTTAGAAGTCATCTTTCCCCAAATGCTAGTACCAACTTTATCCATATTCATTTTGATGGCCACTTTTCCTCTTTCATCATAATCTTGTGCAGCATTAGCAACATGATCTCCTTCCAATTCTGCAATTCCATTGTCTAAAGTTTTGATGGCATAAACTGGAAGAACATCTTTTGTTTTAGGATCTTCTGACTCCACTTTACCATACATAAATACTAAATTGCTAGGGAACTTAGATTTTACTTCAGCCATTGCCAAGTACTTATTTAAAGTACCTGTATCTTTTTTCAAGATATATCCAATTTCTGCAGGGAATAAATATTGTCCGTTTTTACCTTGATATGGTTGTGTGAATTGAACAGTTCTTAATAATGGATTTTTATTAGCTTTTAATTTAGCGGTATCCATTTTTGCAGTCACAGTAGTATCGGTAGTGCCATTTAAGCTGGCTTCAATTGCTTTGTCAGCAGCTAAAATACCTTCTTGAAAATCTTTATTTTCAAAAGTATATACTTCAAAAAACTGAAGGTTGGCAGTGGACTGTAAATAAGAACGAACGCGTTCTTTATCATTCACTCCTGCTAATTCAATATTGATGATACCTTTGTTGGCATCTGGATTAATATTTGGAGATGCTAATCCAAAACGGTCAATACGCGTTCTTAAAATTCGATAGGTGTTGTTAAATGCTTGTGTTGCTTGTTCTTTTAAATAAGTTGCTGCAACATCGTCTGTAGCATCAAATTTTAATTTACCATTACTACGTGTTGCAAATAATGGTGCTAATTTTCCTGAAGGATTAACTTTAGCATATTCATCTTTGAATAATGAAATTAAATCGGCAGCACTATTTGCTTTTTTAGCAACTGCATTATTTAAAGCCGTATTAAATGCTGGATCCTTAGTATAGTTAGCCAATGATTTTATTAAACCATCTAAACCCACTTCCATGGTTACACTCATACCACCTTGTAAATCAAGGCCTAACATGAGTTCTTTCTCCTTCGCTGAAGCATATGTAGTTAAACCAAAAGCCAATTTGGTTTCCTTAGTACTGTCTAACAAGTGCTTCACATAGGCCTTTTGAGCATCACTCACACTGTCATTATACCAAAATTGCTTGTCTTTATCATTGGGGTATAAAGATTGGGCAGTAGGTAATTTTTTAACCCAAGCTGCTGCTTTTGCTTCCATTGCTTTTTCGTGGTTACGTACGAACCAAGTAAAAGACAATTGATAAAGACAAATCAAAATAAGCGCAAATGTAAAAAAGCGCACTAATCCTTTAAGTTGCATAGTCGTTTGATTAACTGATTTTTAGTCGGCAAATATAATGGAAACGTAGGGAAAACTAAGGCTAAATGGCCATTATTTTACCGCTGAAAGCTTGATGTCAAAGTACAATGGAGAATTGCCTGGAATGGAGGAACCAGCTCCGGCAGATCCATATCCTAAAGAAGAAGGAATTAAGACTTTTATTTCGCCACCAACACCTATTAATGGCACTGCTTTTTGCCAGCCCAATATTAAACTACTCAAAGGATAGGTGATCGTACCAGCGTCAAATTGATTCCCGTTCATTAATTGACCTACATAAGTGACTGTGATTGTATTACTTATTGTTGGCTTAGTTCCAGTTCCTGGTGTGATAATTTGATATAAAATACCACTTGGGTCTTCCGTATAGGTTATATTATTTGCTTTTGCGAAAGCAACCATTTGATCCTTTTCATTGGCTCCAGATTTGCTACATCCTGTAGTGCCAAAAAAGATAGAAATAGTCAAAAAAGAGGCTAAAATGGTTAAAAATGGGGTGTTTTTGATCATTTTTGAGTAAATTTTGCTCATTTTTTAGATTTTATATGTTTTAATTCTTGATAACGTTGTTCATTCATTTCAAAGCTGAATTGTTGGTATAAAAACGCTATTCCTACCGAAATAACAACAATTGATAAAAGTATCCAAATTTCATTTCCCCTAATATTGGCCACCATATTGGCACGCTCATACCAGCCAGACTCATTTATTATCATGGATAGTAATCCTAATGCTAGACCTACACTTAAACCTCTTAAAAAGGGTTTTCGTTTATAATGGGGTAGTACGCGCTCTTTTTCCCATTGCTGATAAAATTTTTCTTCCTCGGCACTTATCATGAAGCAAATTTATGCATTGCTACTTAGATTCCCTTTTTCCGATGTACTTTTAATTTAAAACGAATCATTTGATTATGAAAACAATCATACAAAAATGGGGGGTAACTATTTTTATCCTTTTATTATCTATCCATTTATATGCTCAAATTTTGGGAGCCGATTTTAAGTATTTGCAATGGGGGTCTAAGTTTTTATTAATTCCAACTTTGATGACATACTTAGCTGCTCAAAATTATTTCAATTCATCAAATAATGGAAAATGGTTTGTTATGTTGGGATTGTTGGGGTC